>NZ_JBHFLL010000197.1:0-17801 GCF_041928595.1 Microcystis sp. BLCC-F209 | reverse complement strand
TCCCAGCTTTGGTGGGTAAAATGTATTCTAAGATACATTTCTCAAGAGCGAGGGGGTGGAACGAACCACAAAGACACAAAGGACACAAAGATCGATCGATCCTATGTCAATTAAACTTATCACACAGAACCTAGAAGAGCCTGATTACTGCTTAACTTGACTGCCGTGACTGCGGGGATCGGTTTGACTAGCACCCGCAAGGACATTAAAATCAGAAGTCTGTCCCGTAGTGGTGGCATAGGGTAGGGTAGAATTAGTTAAAAGTGCCTCTAAATTAGCAGTTAAAATTGATTTTGGTTGTTCTCCGATCGCTTGAGCAATCGGTTGTCCTTGGTTATTTAAAAAGACAAAATGGGGAATACCATCCACACGATAACGGAGAATTTCTGGCAACCATTTATTATTATCAACGTTGAGCATAACAAAATTAATGGCATTACCGTATTGTTTTTTAATTTCGGCAATTTCAGGGGCCATGGACTGACAACTGCTACACCAATTAGCATAAAATTCTGTCAGGGTGGGTTTACCATTGCTGAGGGCAAGATCGAAAGGTGTCGCTTTTTCCGCTTGCGCTTCCAAAGATACAGAACTAGCGGTGGTTTGAAACCCGAAGAAAATCGCTACACTAAGGATAACTGCCGTCACTGCCAGCAGCAGATTTCTGATTTTATTGGTGGGTGTGGTGGCTGTCATGGATAGTCTCTCAAAAATTATTCCTATCCTATCCTATCCTCATGAAAAAACGCGTTACTCTCACTTTTCCCAAAAAAGCCGTCCATATGCCCGTTACCTATCGACTGGCGAAGGATTTTAACGTCGCCGCTAATATTATCCGCGCTCAAGTTGCCCCCAATCAAGTGGGAACATTAGTATTAGAATTATCGGGAGACATCGATGAGTTAGAAGCGGCGATCGAATGGTTACAATTACAAAATATTGGCGTTTCCCAAGTTAGTCGCGAAATCGTCATTGATGAAGAAAAATGCGTCGATTGTGGCTTATGTACGGGAGTTTGTCCCACGGAAGCTTTAACCCTTGATCCGGAAAGTTTTCGTCTTAAGTTTTTGCGTTCCCGTTGTGTGGTTTGTGAACAATGTATCCCCACTTGTCCCGTGGCGGCAATTTCCACAAACTTGTAAAGTAGCAGTTATTAAATTAATTTTTTTGCCCATTTAAATAATAGCCATCGCTGGAGATTTTAAGCCTTGATTTGTCGCCAAGGCGGTTAATCGTCATAAATATCTCGCTCCCTTTCTGCCTAAAGACCCTTTCTCCGATACCATAGTTAAAAAGAGCTCCTTGACTCTGGCCACATCTGTGGGGATTACATACCATTAATCATGGTTTTTTTGCAAAAAATACAAAAAACTTGACATGACTTCTGCCGTTCCTCGCCTTTCCTATCCTGATAGTCCGATTGCTGATCTTCGCGGCCTCTATAACTTTATCCTCAACCCGCAACTGTTAGCCGCAGAAAAGGGAAATCCGTCGATCATCAGTTTTTGTCAAAAAATTTCCCCCCTTGATCCCCTAGAAATTCTCTCTCGGATTGCCCCTAGCTATCCCACCCATTATTATTGGGAAAATCCCGAACGAGAAACCGCTTTTCTCGGCTACGGCATCGCCTTTACTACCACTTTCCACGGCAAACAACGTTTTTTAAAAGCTCAAAAATTTATCGAAAACTGTCAACAAAGAATTATTAAAATTGATAACTATAGCGAGATTACTCCCCGTATCTTTTGCAGTTTCACTTTTTTCGACTCGGCAACAGCTACCCCCTTTCCCTCAGCTACCCTAACCCTGCCTAAGTTTCAAATTATCAAAAAACAGTCGGAATATTTTTTCCTGACCAATCTCTTAATCACTGGCGAAAAAGAAATAGAAAACTCCCTCGAAGAAACTCTTAATAACCTCAAAATTGTTCAAAATAACTCCGGCAATTGCCGACAAAATCCCCACCAGGATCCCTGTAGTTATTATATTCATCCTACCTATAATTTTCAAGCAGCTGTTGCCGATGCACTCGAATGGATACAGGCTCAAAATTTTAGTAAAATTGTCCTCGCTCACGCTCTTGACGTGATTTCTCCCCGTCCCTTTCATCTGGTAAACTGTCTTGATAATTTGCGTCAGCGTCATCCCGATTGCTACACTTTTTCCCTCGGTAATGGACGGGGAGATCATTTTATCGGCGCCAGTCCCGAACGCTTGTTAACCGTCCATCAGGGGCAATTAATCACCGATGCTTTAGCGGGATCCGCTCCCCGGGGAGAAAATGCGCTCGAAGATGCTCTTTTAGCCAATAAACTCCTAGCTAGTGAAAAAGAACAACGGGAACATCGGGCTGTTAGTGACTTTATTAACCAAAAACTGCGACAAATTGGCTTAAATCCTCAAAAATCTCCCTCTAGATTGTTAAAACTCTCCAATATTCAACATCTCTGGACTCCTATCCATGCTAAACTAAAACCCTCCATCCATCCCCTCGAAATTGTTGCCCAACTACACCCCACTCCTGCTGTTGCGGGGGTTCCCACCGAGATCGCTTTAGCACAAATTCGTCATTATGAAACCTTTGATCGCTCTCTTTATGCCGCTCCTTTGGGTTGGATTGATTGTCACAATAATAGTGAGTTTATTGTTGGTATTCGTTCGGCATTAATTAAAGGTGATCAAGCGCGATTATACGCCGGTGCGGGTATTGTTGCCGGTTCCGATCCAGAAAAAGAACTAGCAGAAATTCAGCTTAAATTTCAAGCTCTCTTAAAAGCTTTAACTTAAACTATAGCTTTTCACCGAACCAATAACTTAAATAAGCCTAATTTACCCTTAAAAGGCGGATATTTTAAAGCGGGATTGAACCAAAGAGGTGTTTTCATAATCGCTTTTTGGTGACTAAAATTCTCAAAGGAAAAACGACCATGATAGCTACCAATACCGCTATTTCCCCGACCACCAAAGGGTAAACTAGGATTAGTAAAATGAAAACTATTGTTGTTAATACAACCTCCCCCAAACTGAACTGATTCTAACCATTTATTTTCGGTTTTTGCCTTGGTAGTAAACAGATAAAAAGCTAGAGGGTTAGGGTTTTTAGCAATAATTGCTAAAGCTTCCTCAAAAGTGCTAAAGGCAATGATCGGTAAAATTGGTCCGAATATTTCCCCTTGCATAATAGGAGCATCGAGGGAAACGTTAATTAATAAAGTTGGTTGAATATATAAATTTTCTCGATCGGTTTTGCCTCCAAAAACAATCTCACCATCTTGGAGAAATTCAATCAAGCGATCAAATTGTTTCTCATTAACTATCCTACCATAATCAGGACTTAATCTGGCATCTTTACCGAAAAAATTAACAATAGTATTAGCTAATTCTCTGATCAAATTCTCCTGCTGCGATTGGTGTACTAAAACATAATCAGCTGCGATACACATTTGACCACAATTAGAGAATTTTGTCACGGCAATGCGACGGGTTGCCACGGAAATATTAGCATCAGCTTCGATAACACAGGGACTTTTTCCCCCTAATTCTAGAGTAACGGGAATTAACTTTGCTGCCGCTAGTTGATAAATAATTTTTCCTACCCTGGTACTGCCAGTAAAAAATATATGATCAAAGGTAAAATTGTCTAAGATATTCGGAATTACTTCCGCACCATCTCCCGAGACAATTAACACATATTCTTCAGGGAATATTTCCTGAATTATTTTAACTACCAATTTTTCCGTCGCTGAGGCAAATTCACTCGGTTTTAATACCGCGCAGTTACCGGCAGCAATAGCACCAACTAAAGGCACTAATAACAATTGGAGGGGATAATTCCAAGCACCAATAATTAAAACCACTCCTAAAGGTTCCTGAATAATCTGACTGGAGGAGGGAAAATTTAAGAGATTAGTTTTAACAGTTTTGGGTTGCATCCATGAGCGCAAATTTTTTAAAGCGGTATTAATTTCCACCAAAAGGAAACCATTTTCAGTAATCCAACAATCTTCGGGACTTTTCTTTAAATCGCTATATAAAGCTTCATAGATCTCCGCTTCATATTTAATGATTGCCTGTTTTAACTTCTCTAACTGCTGACGACGGAATTGATAGGAACGAGTGGCACCACTAACAAAATACTGACGCAATTTGGCTAATTTTTCTGAGTTTGACAGCATCGAAATAATTCCTAACTTAATGATGAAATTCTATGGCATCCACTGGGGACGAATTCCCGCTAGAGGTAATTCAATTAAATCAGATTTACTTGCTTTTACTCCATCTTGTAGGGGAGGAATTAACATCCACAAACGACCACCGATAATTGTTTCTCCTGAATCGGTAGTTAGGGGATTAGTCGTATTAGTATCATAACTGGTGAGAAGTTGATCAAAAATAATTGCTAAACTATCGGGAGATAAACTAATGTGAATATCACGATAATCGGCTAATTCCAGTAGGGGAGTCACTTGACCGGTCTTCACATCTATTTTAGCAAAATAGGGTTTTTCTTTGTACTCTTGACTGTTAGTAACTAACTCAGTTAACAAACAATATAAATCACTACCAGTGGCATTAAATTGACAATCTATAATCGAACCTTGTAGATTGAGTAAGCGTTTTTGTAATCCTTGATTATTGACATAAAAAAGCGATCGAATATAACGCATTTTGGCATTATCAGTATTAAAATTAACCATTGCTGCGGCCGTACCATCAGCAGAAAAATTCAAAATTCGCCCAAATTTTGGTAAAAAATCTAGGGGTTTTGTTTCGGTTTTTAAAGGCAAAAGGGCGATTCCTTCCCCCTGGGTGACAGCCAAAGTTTTACTATCAGGTGCAATCAAAAATTCCCCGCCTTGGATGTTTAATTGTTGGGGTTTTTCTTCAGATTTAACTGCCCATAAATCGAAGTTAATCGGATTGCGGCGCTCAATTCTCTGCACGACAATGGTTTTCCCATCTTTAGCTAAATCAAAATGATTATTTTGATAATCTTTATTGTCTAGCACTAACTCAATTTTTGCTGGCGATTGACTGCTATCAACTTGATAAAGCTGCAGTTCACGAATTCCCTCTATCCCCTGATTTTTCGCCACGGCCGAAAAGAGAATTTTTTTACCATCAGGGTAAAATTCAAAAGCCATAACGGTCAAATTTGCAGGGGTTAAGAGGGTTTTTTTCTCCTCGGTCAAGTTATAAAAAATTAATCTTCCCTGTTCTTCCCCATTAGTGCCAATATAGGCAAAAGCACGATCCCGACTTTTAAATTCTCTCTCAAAAATTGCCAGGGTTTGTCCTAATCGATTACCGCTGGGAAATTGTTCCCGCGCACCCTCAATTTGCAGATGATATTTTTCTCCGTAGGGAATGGGAGAAGTAAGGGTATAAGCTAATCGTCTTCCGGCCCAACTAAACTTACCCGGCAGCGCAGGATCGATCACGAGATTTTTTTCTACACTAGCATGATCCATGGGGCGATCAAAAGTGATAATAAATGCTTGATCTTCCGCGCCAATTTCTCGATTTTCCCAGCTAAATTCCTTGACCCTTGGACCAGTTTGTAAAAGACATTGATTACCACAGCTATTACCTAACCAAATTAAGCCACCAATTACTAAGGTTAGGGATACAATTAATGTTATCGCTAATTTATCAATCGGTTGTAGTTGTAAGGTTTTCAGCATTATAGTAGATAGTTAAGCTGTTAAGTATTTAAATTGCTTGTTGAGATGAGGCGCTCTTGCCTTCCGAAGCTGATAACTGATAACTGATCACTGATAACTGATCACTGATAACTGGTCACTGATAACTATTAATATCCGTAGGGATCCGCAGGAGTGGGTATAGGTTTCACGGATTTGGCCTTAATTACTAATTGTCTTCTGGTGGTTGATTTTCCCACCTCTACGGGTAAGGATTCCGTGGTCATTTCTCCGGTGATTTCTAACCAAGTATCATTGGGATATTGACCGCGACTTCCTGATAGTTTCACCGGCAAACCCACGGGATAAGCATCCACGGCACAACAGGTAAGAATAAAGCGACTAATTAATAAATAGTTATCGGGTAATTGCGGCAATTGTACCACAAAACCTGTGACTTTTACCGGTTGTCCCGTGTAGGCATCAGGTTCGGGGTAAGCATTCAAAGTTCTTACCCATTCAATTAAACTTTTTTCCTCTGGTTTAACGGTAGTGCCAAAGGATTGAGTTTGCACGCGAGTTAGGGGTAAAGATTCACTAATTCCCCTCTGTAATGCGATTTGACTACTGAGGGGCTGCGGGGCGATAAATAGGCCTAAAATGGCAGTTATTACTAATAAACCTGAGCCAAAATGTTGGGGAAGAATGGTAATATGCGATCGATTATCGTTACTATCTAAATTAGTCTTTTTTTGCCACTGCTTTAATAATGTCCAAAGCTTGACTATTCCCAGGACAAATAAAGCAATACTGGTGATGAGAACCAGAAAAAAATAATTAGGATGGATCAGTAAATTTAATTGTCCAGTTATCCAGTATTTAAATAGTAACGAACCCCAACCGATGAGGGCAATAATATCGATAAATTGCGGGGCGATTATTTTTAGACGTGATGAATTCATGGGAAAAAATGTCAAGGAACTGACCTAAAATAAATAACTGTGAGCCAAGGTGAGTAAAAAAGTCATTTGCGCTGCTAAAGCAAAGAGATAAATTAACATTCTCGGTTTAAAAATAGACAACATTAAACCAATCCCTTTCAGGTCAATCATCGGACCGAACACTAGAAAAGCCAGCAGGGAACTACTGGTAAAACTAGAGGCAAAGGAGAGGGCAAAAAAAGAATCAACCGTGGAACAAATCGAAACAATGACAGCTAACAGCATCATGGCCAAGATCGAAGTAATCGGATCCTGACCCAAATTAAGCACAAATTCCCGGGGAACAAACACCTGTAAACCGGCCGCTATAGCACTTCCTAAGATTAACACTCCTCCTAATTCGCGTAATTCCATCACCACGTTTTCCAGAAAAGTTAACCAGCGCCTTTTCATCGGGATTGCTTGCACTGCTGGTAGGACAGCAGTAGCGGCAAAACTTTCGTCTAAGCGCAAAGTTTTGCCAGAATTACCGATCAGAAAAGAACCGGATTGTAGTAGTAGTGGGATAGATTCTTTTTCCGGTGTTTCCGGTTGCCAATTGAGGCTTTTTGCCAAAGAGGTTTGGAGGAGCGGTCGGGGATCTTTTTGGATACTAAAGATAATACCGATAACCGTAGCGATGAACAAAGAAAAGATAACTCGATAGAAAACAATTTCCGGTTGATCGCGAAAAGCTACCCAAGTGGACCAGATAACAATCGGGTTAATTGTCGGCGCTGCTAAGAGAAAACTAACCGCTACTGCATTCGGCATTCCTTGCACAAGTAAACGTCGCGCCACGGGTACATTGCCACACTCGCAGACGGGGAACAAAAACCCAATACATCCCCCCACAAATGCTCCTAAAACAGCATTTCGAGGCATCAAGGCAACTAGGCGACGTTCATCGACAAATATTAAAAGAATACTAGAGAGAATCACCCCTAGCAGTAAGAAAGGCATCGCTTCCACCAACAGGCTCAGGAATAGGGTAAAGGCATTTTGTAGTTGACTCATCTATCCTCGCCTTGGGAATTGGGGGTTTAGGGGTAAAGACTTAGGAACCCCTGAAAAAGGTTCATCAGTCCGCTCCCCGGCTTTTTAACATTTTTTTAATATATCCGATCGAGTGACCGGTTATCCGTTATCAGTGACCAGTTATCAGTTATCAGTGACCAGTTATCCGTTATCCGTTATCCGTTACAGCCTTTCTCGTCAAGATGAAGTATAACTCAATTTGGTATTGACGACCAGCGACCGGCTCCCCAAAAGGAAAACTTCGTACCTCACCATTAAGATAACTGTTAGAGCAGAACGTAGGTTGGGTTGAAGCATGAAACCCAACGCTGTTAGAGCAGATTTGAGAACGTAGGTTGGGTTGAAGCATGAAACCCAACGCTGTTAGAGCAGATTTGAGTTTTCAGTCCACTGATTACTGTTTACTGATCACTGAACTAGAGGACTCGATTAAGCTTGCCGCTTTGATAACCTTCTAGATCGAGGGTGACATAGATAAAGCCTAATTTTTGCAGATCAGCGACTAATTCGCTTAAATTTGTCCGATTAATAAAGTCGGGAATTTCTGCTACTGGTAATTCAATCCGTGCCGTATCGCCGCTCGATCGCACCCGTAATTGACGATAACCTAATTTTCGCAGATAAATCTCCGCCCGTCCGACTCTTTGCAATTTCTCCAGGCTAATTTCCTCCCCGTAGGGAAAACGGGAACTTAAACAGGGTTGCGCCGGTTTATCCCACCAAGGTAAATTTAAGTAACGAGATAGTTGACGAACTTCGCTTTTTGTGATAGCAATTTCCGCCAAAGGTGAACGAGCGCCGCGCTCCCTAGCGGCTTGAATCCCGGGACGATAATCCCTTAAATCATCAGCATTAACGCCATCGATGACGTAGGAATAACCACGAGCGAGAGCGAGGGGTTTAAGGGTGTCGTGTAGCTCACTTTTGCAGAAATAACAGCGATTAACGGGATTACTGGTGTAATTGGGGTTATTCATTTCCTCGGTTTCCACCAATTCATGCGGAATACCGATATAATCGGCCTGAGCGATCGCTTCTTCCAATTCTTCCGGCAGTAGGGAGGGGGAAACCGCCGTAATTGCCAATGCTTGACTCCCTAGCAGATCATAGGCCACTTTTGCCACTAGGGTGCTATCCACGCCCCCAGAATAGGCAATCAGAGCTTTTTCGCTGGTTTTTAAGAGGTTTTGTAATTGTCCGAGTTTATCGAGTAATTGACTGTCCATGGCGGCGATTTTGGCAACTGGTTTAGGGAGACCGTTTTTTATTATATGCCGTGCCGTAATTAATCAGGGCTACCGCTCGATTTATACTGCCATAATTTTGTCAATAATTGGGCTGTCTTTGGCAATTTTTACTAGAAAATAATCTCGCTATTCTAAGGATAGGCGTTTAAAATGTATCTTAGCTTATTGCTGATCCCAATTATTTTAGTAAGTATTTAGTCATAAACTTCACTTCTATGACCTACTCTAACAATAATAATTATCCTACTCTCTCGATCAAATTCATAAATAACCCGATAATCTCCTACTCTTAATTTGTAAAACCCTGACCATTCTCTCGTAAGAGGTAGGGGAGTTATCTGTTCAAAGTTGATAGCTAACCATTTAATTTTATTAAGAATCCTCAGTCTGATAAAATCTGTGATCAAATCTAAATCAGTTATCGACTCTGGTTCAAAAGTAACAGAATAGCTCATTTAAGGTTCTATCCCATATCTTTTATCCACCTCAGCTGCGGGAATAGTCGCTCTTCCTTGTAGTCTTTTTTGTCGGATTTCTAATAACTTTTCTTTAAAAGATTCCTTAACTTGTTTTCCCTCATCTGGATCACCAAAGTATTCATCTAGAGTATCATCTACTGTATTACGGATTAAACTTTGTAACTCTTGGGGAGTCATGTCTTTTATCTGCATATTTGCCCCTATTCAGAAAAGATAATTGACCTATCACTCCCGATTATATCAAGATATCGGGGCAACCCCTCTGTAGTTGCCCCTGCCAAGGATAATTTATCCCCGACGACGAAGAGAAGCAGCACCCAACGCACCAACAGCGATTAAACTCACTATACCACTAGGTTCCGGGGTTGAAACCGTTGGAGTAGGAGTGATATCCCCATTAAGAGCCACAAACCCACCCCCAGCAACATTAGTGGAGTTGACAGCATAGAACCAGATAGTGGAGGAGTCAGCATTCAGTCCATAGAGACGGAACTGCACCGGTCCGGTTTGGGGTGCTAAACTGCTTAGGTCAAAGCTGTAGGTATTAAAGCTATCTGTTAAGCTAACTTGTGTCCCTAAATTACTGGTGAACCCATCAACACTAGAGCGCAAGACCAAATCTAGCCGCGTTTCATCATGCTGCGCATTGAGTTGTAAGTTAGTAAAATCGACTTGAAAACCTGCACCGGGTTGTACGGCAAATTCCACGTATTGGTTGGTATCAACAGTGCTACCTGTATTCCAACTGTTGGTTCCAGCACCCAACACGAAACTACTCTGATTACGCCGAGTTATCCCGGCGGTGTTTAACCCAGTGCTAGTTATATTCGCACCTACAGTATTCGCCGCTCTGGGATAGGTTGCGGTACTGGCATTAAATTGATTCCAACCAGCTACTATTGCCGCTTGAGCAGGAGTAACCCCGGCCAACCCCATCAGAGTCAAGGGGGTTAAAATTGTCAGTAATTTTTTCATGGATTCGATGACAGTAATGGGACAAAATTATGGTCATATTTAACGCTAGTTTTGCGCCAATATCCCACAGCAAAAAATATCACAAGGGGGGGGGAAGTCAAGGGTTATTTAATCATAATTTTTTATTGATTTTTATATTTAAGATAGTTTTGGATTATATAAATATTTTTGACTGGTTGCAAGGTTATAGCTGGCAACGCAGATAAGCGAGGTTCTACCTCTACTTAGTTTCTTTGACCGAAATGATCACCTTCGCTCCTAGGTTCCCCCGCAATAAATTGACCTGGTGCATCTCACATTTGCAGGAATACCGACAATCAGCAATTATACTAAATCCGTTGAGTATAGGCTACTTATAAAGGAGAGAACCTCATGCAAAAGGGGGAATAAATAATCAGTTTTTAATAACCAGATTTAGTATTAGCTTGTTGGCGAATTTTATCTTTAATATAGTCGGGAATAGGGCTAGGATTCATGCTTCTAAGGGTGAAATTAATCCTCTTTTAACCGCTTCATTTAATCCTTGTGCCTTCTTTAACAAGTTTATTTGATAAATTTGCATCAATGACCAAAGTTCCCTATTTTCAAAGGTTGATAAATCCCTCTCTTGTTGTTGATTGAGCAACTCGCGTAATCTTTGATCCTGTTCTGATGCCATTTGTAATTGAGTTAATTTGATAATTTCTTCATCTGATAATGAATTTAGGGATGAGATTTTTTCGCCTTGATAATTGGGACTAATAGAAAAAGCGATCGCTTCTACTAATATATCATTAAGATCACGGTTAATTGAATGGGCTAAGGATTGAGCTAGATTAAAAATCTCATCAGGTAGGGTTAAAGTAATTGAAATGGCCATAAGCCTTTTTTATGTGGGGTTATAGAGATATTATGATTATAGCTCAAATTCTTGTTACCCATAGGGATAAACTGGTTCAAAAGTAACAGAATAGCTCCTTTAAGCTTCTTTTATCAACCTCATATTTCCAGGCAAGATTTACCGATAACTTAACTCACAGCAAACCCAGTTAACTTACGAGTTTCCAGATCGTAAAAAGCTAAAACTATATCTTCTTTAGAAATACCCTCCCTTAATAATTCCGTAGCGATACCTTCCTCAGTCCAATCCTCCTCAATATAAATCTTCTCATTTTTAATCCTAATATGGACTTGAATATTCCTGATTTTTTTCTTGCCTTCCCAACCCATAAAAAGCCAAAAATACTGATCATGTATCTCGTCAAAAACCAGACAACTTTCTTGATCTAAATTAGCAGAACCAGAAACCCATTCGTGATATTCTGTTAATACTTTTTTAATGGCATTGCGATATTTTTCTAGTCTATCCATTGTAAAATTTTCTCCTTTTCCATCTCAACAACCAGCAAAAGTAATTGATTTAAGTAGGTGGGTGGAATTAAATATAAAATGAACGTAGGTTGGGTTGAAGCATGAAACCCAACGCCCGCATGGGTTACGCTACCGCTAACCCATCCTACAAATAATTGTGCCTACCTACTTATTTTCACAATATCCTGAATTGATTCTCGTTGGAAAAAATTTTCATAAATGCTGTCTTTAATGGCTAGATAAATTTGATATTCTGGTTCGGTAAGACTGATTAAATTTCGATATAAAATATCTTGTCCTAAAGCTATTTCAAAATCTCTCATAGGTGAGGGACTTAAAAAGCTTTTGATTTCCACAACAATTTTACGTCCATTTCTTTCAGCAGCCAAAGGTTTTTCTGCTGCTAAATCAGCAAAAATTCAACATCTTTATATTTAATTTTATAAGGATCAGCTAAAATACTCCAACCGTCTTTAATTAAGGCATTTTTCACGGCTTCATGGTAAATATCTTTTGCTGGCATGGTTCTAAAAAAGTAATTTCATTAGTTATATTTAATTTTATTAACAATCCTAAGTCTGATAAAATCGGTGATCAAATTTAAATCAGTTATCGAGTCTGGTTGAAATTTAATTTTTGTTGATTCCCCCCTTAATAAGGGTGCTGATCCCTCCTTATTAAGGTAGGGTTAATTCATGAATTAACCCTACCTTGGGGGGTGCTGATCCCCCCTTCCCCCCTTGATAAGGGGGGTGTTGATCGCTGGGAGGATCTGAATTAAAAACCACTTACTTAGGGGAGAATTGTTGATTACTTACCTCTAGTTTTTTCAGCCCAAACTTTGCTGGGTAATCCCCAAACATAGATGAAACCTTCGGCAGCTTTATGATCAAATTGATCCTCGGCTCCGTAGGTAGCTAAATCGGGAGAATAGATAGAATTGACTGACTGACGACCGACCACTTTAGCGTTACCTTTAAACAGTTTCACTCGCACCGATCCCGTTACCTGTTCTTGAGTTTTGATGATAAAAGCATCGATCGCTTCCTTTAAGGGACTGTACCACAATCCTTTATAAATTAACTGTCCGTAGGTCTCTTCAATTCCCCGTTTATATTGGGTAACATCTCCAGTTAAAGTCAAACTTTCTAAGTCCCGGTGAGCATCAATTAAAACTAATAAAGCCGGGGCCTCGTAAATTTCTCGCGATTTAATTCCCACTACCCGGTTTTCGATCATATCTAACCGACCAACACCGTGTTTACCCACTAGGTCATTTAATTGACTAATTAGCGTGACGGGAGCGAGATTTTCTCCGTTTAAACTGACGGGAATTCCCTGATTAAAACCGATATCGACGTATTCCGGCTCGTTGGGAGTATCGGCGATCGCTTTGGTCATGAGATAGATTTCTTCCGGGGGTTCCGTCATCGGATCTTCCAAAGGACCGGCTTCAATACTGCGGCCCAACAGGTTACGATCGATACTAAAAGGCGAGGATTTTTTCACGGGGGACTCGATCCCGAATTTTTCCCCGTAGGCGATGGTTTCTTCCCGGCTCATGCCCCATTCCCTGGCGGGAGCGAGAACTTTTAAACTAGGATTGAGGGCCATAATGCCCACATCAAAACGCACTTGATCATTACCTTTGCCGGTGCAACCGTGAGCGACGGCATCGGCCCCGTATTTCTCGGCGGCCTCTACTAATAATTTAGCGATTAAAGGACGAGCCAGGGCGGTAGAAAGGGGATAACGATTTTCATAGAGAGCATTAGCTTGAATTGAGGGAAAAGCGTATTCTTTGACGAATTCTTCCTGAGCATTGACGACTAAGGATTCGATCGCTCCGCAGCGCAGGGCCTTTTCTTGAATTGGTCCTAACTCGTCTCCCTGTCCTAAATCGGCGGCTAGGGTAATCACTTCTTCCACTCCCCATTCCTGTTTGAGATAGGGAATACAAACGGAAGTATCGACTCCTCCGGAATAAGCTAAAACCACTCTCTTGGCGCGTCCCATAATTTTTTCACCTAAAAACGACTAATTGATTACTCTTTTAAGTTTATTATATATCTTGGGGATTTGATGCTTCTTTTTTAATGCTTTTTTATTTATTTTTTGATGAAGAAAAGGAATAGGAAGTCATACTAAATCCGTTAAGTATATGCTACATATCAGGACAGGCAAAAGGCAAGAGGCAAGAGGCAAAAGGGGGAATACATAATCAGTTTTTAATAACTGGATTTAGTATCACGAGCAAAGAGCCAAAACTAAACGGGCAACTGGCCGCTATTTACGTTTACTAGCAGGACGACGGGAGGATTTTTTCGGAGCGGTATTTGGGGGATTATCGTTAGTTTTATCTTTAAATATTGGAATAGTAAAATGAAACTGACTGCCGTTATTTTTGCCCCTCGATTCTGCCCAAATTTCGCCGCCCCAACCATTAACGATCTGACGACAGATAGCCAGTCCTAAACCGGTTCCCCCGGCACTGCGTCGCAGGGCCCCTTCCTCTTGGTAAAAGCGATCAAAAACCTGTTCTAAAAGATTGGGTTCGATGCCCCGTCCGGTGTCAGAAATCGTCACTTCTAGGGTTTTTGGTTTTCCCGAAGCGACTTCGATCGAGACATTTCCCTCCCGGCCGGTAAACTTACAGGCATTATCGAGAAGTTTGGAGAGTAATTCCACTAACCACTCGCCATCGGCTAAAACAAAGGGCAGATTAGGGGGGACAAGATTGATAATTTTTGGGTTTTCGTTGTCGAGATTGCGGGAGTGAACGTGACTGATGGCTAATTCCACACATTCCGATAGGGATAAAGCCTCAGGATTCCAATTAACCCGGCCACTTTCTAACCTGGACAGAGTTAAAAAATCTTGGATTAATTTACGCATTCGTTCCGCATCTTTCAGGGCAGTATCAAGCATAATTTGGCGCATTTCCGCCGGCATATCCGGTTCCGAGGCCAAACTTTCTAGACAGACTTGAATGGTGGACAGGGGGGTGCGTAATTCGTGGCCGGTAATGGCGACTAAATTAGAACGAGTGCGATCGAGGGCGGCTAATTGTTCATTTAAATCCTGTAAATTAGCGTAGGCTTCTGCTTGAATGAGGGCGACTCCGATTTGAGTGGCCACCGCGTCCACCAGGGCGACATCCTCGCTTTTCCAAGTGGTGGTATCGGGTCCACAGTGATGCAGTTCCAACATTCCCAGGAGACGACTTTGGTAAAAAATCGGCACTAATAACCAGGAATAGATGGAACATTCCCGCACGAGATTTTGAATGGAATCGCCGGGGAGACGGGGATCGTGAATAGCGTCTTCGATTTTCAGGGATTCTCTCAATTCCAGCACTTCCTGAAAAAGAGGATTATTTTTCAGGGGCCATTTTTGTCCTTTGATGGAACTAATGCCGGAGTTTAAAAATTCGTGTTCGATGGTGGCGTTAATGTCGGCTTCCTTACAACGATAGACCACGCAGCGACAGACCCCCAATCCTTCGCCCAATTTCCGCACTGCCACCTGGAGGATATCTTCCGGATCGAGGGAACGACGGATCGCCGCTGTCACCGAGTTGATCAGTCTTTCCTTGTGTTCTTTCGATGCCAAGGAACGATTGGCTTTCAGCAGTTTATACTGTCCCGCTTGCAAATAAGTGACCAATCGCTGGACAAAGGGATCTGGTTCCTCTTGATGGTCCCTGTCCGTCAGTTCACAGACTAGGTATTCTTCTTGGGCGCGCCTAATTTTGTGCGCCAGTTCGGGACGATAATCGAGAATATGATTTAAAAGAATTTGGGCCGCCTGTTGACTTACATGGCGATCGCTCGTCCAAATCCCCTCAAAACGGCGATTATTATCCATAGCTGCCCTATTTTCCCCTTCGGCTACCAGATGGGTTCGTTCCCGACAGATCAAACAACTAGCATAATGGCGACCGATAACCACTAGATGCCATTCTTGGGCTAAACTGTCCTCCGGTTGAAAAGCGATCGTCTCGTAAATGTTGGAACTATGCTTAAAATCGGTTTCCGGGGCCGACAAAACATAAACTTGCCCGCTTTTGTGGGCAATGCGTCGATAGCGATGGGCCTCTTGACGATAAAAGCGCTCACGCTGAAAACTGGCAATCACTAACGGTTGATCGTCTTCCGCTAAAACCTGATCCTCCATGGCGTGGGATAGCGCGGTCAGGGATGCTTTGAAGTACATCTGCGATCGCCATTGGGGGAGTAACTGCAACAGTTCTGTTAAAACAGAAGTTGATCTGCTCATCGATGATCTGTTTCGAGTCGGGTGTAACTAGCAGGTGCGATAGAGGGAACTAGCAATTTTTCCCTTGACCCTATCCTACAGGCTCAAGGGGACAATGAGGTGAGATCGTGATGGCAAGAAACTGAAACCGAGTGATGCCAAAAGTGAGCGAAATTAATCTAGTTAACTAGATGTTGCTGAATAAATCTAAACCTTGTTGGGTAAGACTTTTAGACTTTTGGGAAATCAAAAAGTACCCGCGATTGGAGGGATCGGGGGGAAAATTTAGGGACTTTTTCCCTGAAAATTAGGTAATTTACCAGATGAAAATGGGTAAAACCCTACACCCCACCTGCCCCCCCGATGTCGGGGGGGTTGGGGGGGCCACACCCTGCCCCCACGAGAAACTTTTTGCCGCAAACCCTAACTAGGTGTAGGCGACTTTCATGGCCCAAAGGATCAGAGCAATAATACTGCCGATAACAATAATCGACGATATCGCCACTACTGCCGGTTTATCGGCTCCCTCAAATTTCATAATGCCACGATTTAAGTCTGACATTGCCCTTAACTCCTTTTCATGAGATGGATGTGGAAAGTATGAGACACTTTAGGATCATAAATTAGCTAACTCTCATCTATCCGTGTTATTAGAAATTGGTATCATTCGGCTGTCTTTAATCATTCTAGGCGTTCTTTTCGTTCTTGGCCTTCTCCTTGAGGCTATTTTAAGAATTGTCTTCGGCTTCGGTAATCCGCTTATTTACAAAGCTGATGCCGAAATTGGCTATCTTTTGGCTCCTAATCAACAAACGCGCCGTTTTTCCAATTTTATCGCCGTTAATCAGTATTCGATGCGGAGCGATCCGATTACACCCCAACGGCCTCCAGAGACGACGAGAATCATGTTAATCGGTGATTCGATCGCTAATGGCTCCTGGTGGACAGATCAAAAAGAGACCATTGCTGCTTTAATCACCAAAAATTTAGGCCAAAATCTGACGGATTCGGTGCAAGTTCTCAATGCTTCGGCTAATTCTTGGGGACCGCGCAATCAATTGGCCTATCTGCGACGTTTCGGCACCTTTGAATCTCAGGTGATTGTGTTATTAATGAACACCGATGATCTGTTCGCTTTAGCTCCTAGTTCGGCGGTGGTGGGACGAGAAATTAATTATCCCGCTCGCCGGCCTGCTTTAGCTTTAATCGAATTGTACGATCGATATTTTAAGCGTTATCCTCCCCTGCCACCGGTGCGAGAAGGAGGCGATCGAGTGGGCAATAATTTAACCGCTCTTGCCCAAATTCAAGCCCTTGCTCAGGCTCATCAAGCCCGTTTAATTATCGCTATTACCCCCCTCATTCGCGAAGCTCAAAAACAGGGACGAGATTATGAATCGAAAGCCCGTCAAAGACTAGCGGATTTCACCAGCAACCAGCAGATTTTTTATCTAGATTTTCTGCCCATTTTTCAGGCCAATCCTAATCCTGATTCTCTCTATCGCGATAATATTCATCTCAGTGGAGACGGTAACGAGTTAATTAGTCAAAAACTGGCCGAGGCAATCAAAAAGGTCTTTTAATTAGGGCTTACTGAATCAGTTATCAGTTCACATCCTTATAAGTAAACAGTTATCGGTTCACTGTTTACTGTTCACTGTTTACTGAAAATACTCCCCACTCCCCAATTCATGGCTCTTCGTTACTTGCTATGGTTCGATAGGGGGGCATAAATCGACTCAATCCTTATCTGGCAAGAGATTTAATTGATTAGTTCTCTCTAGAGCGAAAACAGTTGACAAAAATAGCAGCAATGTCTGTCTCTATAAGGGT
>NZ_JBHFLL010000196.1:0-9203 GCF_041928595.1 Microcystis sp. BLCC-F209 | reverse complement strand
TTTTTTGTACCAGTTTATGTACTATGAGGAGAATAATGCAAGGTTTTTGAATGTCCCAATCCTATTTTCTTGCACTAACATCAGATTTTAACAGGTCAAAAACCTTATTTTAAAAGGGTTTTACCATTATTCAGCAAGTCCTAATTAAGGCTAATTCTAGCGGAAAATTACGGTTTTACATTGCGCTGTTTTTGTGCGATTTCTCAAAGCACTTGCTCAAGAGTTGGCTCAAGGCTTTCTTTAATGTCATCAACCTCGTGTTTATGATGGGGAAAACTAACAATTTCAACATGGTGGGGTGCATTATCATAACGGAAGATCATAACTTGAGCTTCGTTCATGTAATGATAGCGATATTTTATCTTTGGTTTTGTGTCAGTATTTTTTACTTCAACAAGGTCTAAGCGATGATTATTCTCAAAAATAATTGAACCATTAATATAGCCTTGACTTGCGTTATAAATTTTCTTGGTCAGTGATAAATATCTCACATTGGGAAATTCTCAAATGGTTTTTTCGATTTGCAAAAAATAGGCTTCAATCATTTTAATTCCTGGAGGTTAGCCTCGTTTTGAAGAAGCATTTCATATAGTCCAGACCAAACTATAAAATCCGATTCATCTCCTAAAATACCTTGAGAAAATTGCTGATAAAATTCTTGGGATGTCATTTTATATTGTTTTTCCAGAGCTGCTAAATCTAATTTTAGATTCAAATTGCTTTTTTGTAATTCGGCAATCTGATAATCAATAATGCTTTGGGCAAATTTTTCTTGATCTTTGATAGAGTTTAAAATCTTTTTAAGGCGTTTTTCTGTTTCAGGCTGAACAGATAAGTAGGTAGGCACAATTATTTGTAGGATGGGTTAGCGGTAGCGTAACATAATCGGGCGTTGGGTTTCATGCTTCAACCCAACCTACGTTCATTTTATATTTAATTCCACCCACCTACTTAGATGAAAATCTAACATAAGCTGTCTCATTACCACAAATCAAGCGGGTTTTTATTCTAGCAAGCGTCAGCCCTGGGGGAGAGGAATGTAAAGATTTATTAAATTGTAGCTTTTGATACAACGTGGGGGGGGAAGTGTGTACCCTCTTGACTGTTAGGTTCGCTGGTCATTGTTTTGGGTTGCGCTATCGCTTAACCCGAATGGAAATGTCACGCACTCAAACCATTTACCATTAACCCTTTTCTTTTGATGAAAATAAAACAACTCGGCATTCTATCCGGGGTTGCCCTAGCAGCCACTCTAGGAACGGCTGGTGCAGCACAAGCTGCTTTGGTGGTCGTCCCTACTGACTTGCTCCCGGGCGCTCAGTATCGTTTAGTGTTTGTGACTGCTGGCACGCGGGATGCAGCTTCCCTCGACATCGGCCCCTACAATACCTTTGTCACCAATCAAGCCACAGGAGGAACCCCAGGGATTGATACGGCTCTCGATACGGCTTTAAATGGGGCAGGATTTGACCTTAATACGATTACTTGGAAGGCGATCGGTTCTACCGAATCCATCGATGCCCGTGATAATACAGGTACTAATCCATCGAGTACGGGTGTTCCCATCTACCTGATAGATGGCAACCGGGTGGCCAACAATAATGCCGATTTCTGGGATGGGTCTCTCCAACACCGCATAAATCTACAACCTAACGATGTTACAACTAGTGCAGATTTTGTTTGGACAGGATCTTCTAGCAACGGTACCGGATACGACTCCTCTCAGTTGGGCGGATTATATTCCCAGTACGTGGTCGTGGGGCGGGCTGATCAGACCACTAATCAGTGGATCACATATTCATCTCCCGATTATTTCTCTAATTATCGATTATATGCGATGTCGAGTATGTTGACCGTGCCCGGAAATCAGCCCGCACCCGTTCCGGTCCCCGAACCCGCGAGCCTTCTTGGTTATATCACACTGGGCGGTTTAATGTTAGGGAGTGCTGTCCGCAAAGCGAGGAAATAATGCCTACAAGGGAGAGGAGACGCGGGTTTCCTCTCTCTTTTTTTGGGGGTTATGAGTAGCATCTCAGTCACGAATTATGCTAGGATTCGCCCTAGAATGATAAAAAATCATGACTACACAAGCAACAGTAATCCAAGGCACGGCCAAAGAAATTAGGGAAGCACTGGCACTTATACCGGATGATGAAATTGTCCGCCTTATGGTGGGTCGTCCCAGCTTATCTATTATTGCCAGAAAATTACAGCACGAGGCCGCAACTCTTGGCATAACAGCTGCGGAACACGACGCACTCATGGCATCGTTAAAAGATGATTTGTGATGCGGGTTGTTGTTGATATCTTGGAGAAGTCAGACCTTACACTTCATCGGGGTTAATTCCAAGCCCTCTGAGCCTTTCAGCCAGCCGGATGGCTTTTTGTTCAGCCTCTTGTTTCGCCAAGCGCTCTTGATTGGCAATTTGCCGTTCTTGAGCAGCGATCGCCTCTGCGTTCATCGCTCTTTCCTCAGCCGTTAGATAGCGATTTCCCGACTGGTCATACCAGTATAACCATTCCCGATACCAGGCAATATGTTCTCCTTTCTCGTAACCCAGCGCCAAGCCAATTTCTGGCAACCAAACTCGATTATTCTCACTCTCTAGAAGTTGATATTTTCCTGAGATTAATTTATATACTTCTAATCTTTGTCGGTTTTTAAATCTTCCTCTTCTGCCACTGAAAGGATTGTAGATTACATAATACAGAATCCCCAGGCTTTGGTAATTTAGAAATTTCTCCTCATACTCACTGTTATATTTCTCGGAAATTACCTCTAAAAACAAAATCGGCAAGATATACTTTTCCCCCCACAAAACATAGCTTAACCGACCTTTTTCTCCCGTATCATGGTTGACTCCAACTGCTAAGAAACCATCGGGGACAAAAGCTGATTCGTCTGGATTATAATAAACAGCCATATCTACCCCAAAATACCAATCATCTCGACCAGACCAAATTAAGGCTAATAAATTTAGCAGTAGGTTGGGAATATCATTTTGTAACTGATTGTCCACTGGAGTTTCGTCGGAAGAGGGTAATTCTTCGGCACTGGGAAGAGGGCAATTTTTGTTATAGGTGAGGTTAACCATAGCTCCTACAAGCGTGGTGTTTAATTACTGCCAATTCTAACAGAAAATTACGGTTTTAGATTTCGTTGTTTTTCTGCGATTTCTCAAAGCACTTCATCAAAACTCGGATCAAGGCTTTCTTTAATGTCATCAACCTGATTAATTTCTTGGTTAGGAGAGGCACTCAGGCACTCATGCAAGAGTCAAAGGGGAGAATAAATCAGGGGTGCTGTCCGCAAAGCTGGAAAATAATGTCTCAAGGGAGAGGAGAGGAGACGCGGGTTTCCTCTCTCTTTTTTTGGGGGGTTTTATGGGAAGATCGGGAAAGCTTGCTAGGTGCAATCCCGATCATCATGAAACGAGACTCGATATTTTACCGGCTTTTTCAACAATCCCCCTCCCTTCTCTTCGATTTACTGGAAAACCCGCCAGATAATGCCACCGAATACCGCTTTGACTCCGTAGCCGTCAAAGAACCCAAATTTGAGATCGATGGCGTATTCCTGCCACCCGATAATGATAGTAGCGGGGTAATCTATTTTTGCGAAGTGCAATTTCAAAAAGACGAACGACTCTATGAAAGGGTTTTTGGTGAATCATTTTTGTATTTTTATCGTCAGCGAGAACGATTTGCCGATTGGCAAATTGTTGTCATCTATCCCACCCGCAGCCTAGAACAAAGTAATGCCCATCCCTACCGGGCGCTGCTCAATTGTCCTCAGGTGCATCGAATTTATCTGAACGAATTAGGGGAAATTCAGCAGTTACCCCTAGGAGTTGCCTTAATGGTACTCACTACTGTGGAAGAAACCCAAGCACCAGAAAAAGCCCGCTATTTACTGGCACGAACCCAAGAGCAAATTGCAGATACAGAAGCCAGTCGCGCCATAATAGAAATGATTGCCACAATTATGGTCTATAAATTTACTAACTTGAGTCGGCAGGAGGTGGAAGCAATGCTAGGACTACAATTGGCAGATACAAGGGTATATCGTGAAGCCAAGGAAGAAGGACGACTGGAAGGACAACTGGAAGGACGACTGGAAGGGGAATCTGCCCTGATTTTGCGTCTGTTGCAACGTCGCTTTGGTGCAGTGGATGAGGTGTTGGCTGCCCGAATTCAGGCTTTAGAAATCGAGCAATTAGAGTCCTTAGCTGAGGCCTTGTTGGATTTTACAACCTTAAACGACCTAGTGCTTTGGCTAAATAGCCCCTCGCAACCGCTTAACTAAACTTAGTCAAACCTAAGCCACCTGAAAGGATGAGTTGGGAAATTTTGATGGCCAAATATCCATCCCTGACGATAGGTGACAAGGGCAATTCTTGTCAGAGGGCAGATAAAAGTTTATGCGGATGGCGAGACTCGAACTCGCAAGGCGTAAGCCACACGCCCCTCAAACGTGCGTGTCTACCAGTTCCACCACATCCGCTTGATTTTAGCTTAACCATTATAGCACAGAAAAAAAATAATCTGCAAGCAAATTTTAAAAATTACTGCCGCACAACCTTCGCGCCACCTGAGTTAGTACGGATAAACCTTTTAGGGAACCTTGAATCAAATGGAAGGCCGGGAGAGGACGGATTAACATTTGTCGAGCTAGGGGCAATGGTAGCAGCTGACCTTGATTATCAATTGCCGGGGCTAAATCGGGTAAGTCCTGTGTCACCTCGTCGCTAATCACGCGCACAATTGCCACTTTTTGCCCGCGTAAAGCCGCTAAAATCCTTGCTCCTTCCATATCTACCACTTCATAGCCACCCTGTCCTAAACGTCGTTTTTCCTCGGACTGGCTAATCAGGCGATCACTTGTTAAACCTTTAACGAGACTATATCCGGTTAATTGGGCGATTTCTGCGGTTATTTCTGGTTCGCACTGCCAATAACTCCCCTTTTCTGCGCCACAACCTTGATAGATTACCCCATCTCCGACCCGATAGCGATCGCTGAGACTGCCCGCTAATCCCATCAGCACAATTTTTCCTGTAAACTTATTAAGAAATTCTAGAGATTGCCTAGAGACTGGGGAACTGTCGAGGAATTCTGGACTGCCAAGGTTAATCGGGATAATTTGCGGGGCTAAATCGCCGATTTTCCTTAATCCTCGACGGATTGAGCTATGCTCGGCCCCCCGGGGAACGAGAATAATATCTTCAGGTGTGAGCATGAAATTTTTGAGAAAGTTTCCTAATTAGTCCATTGAGATGTTATAAACAATAATAGTGAACTAATTAGGAATAATTCTTAAGTAAATGGCCCTGCCACTGACTGGGCGATTGTCTTTCCCACCATGAAAAAGTCTGTAATTCTGCGTTTATCCGAGGTTAACAAGCGTTTTCCCGCTTCTCCTACTCTAGCTGTCGATAATATCAGTTTTAGTTTAACAGAGGGCGAAATTCTCGGATTATTGGGCCCGTCGGGCTGCGGGAAAACCACTCTACTGCGGATGATTGCGGGATTTGAAAAACCATCTCAAGGAGTGATTGAATTGGGGGGGCGAATAGTTGCCGACGAAAAAACCTTTATTCCCCCGGAAAAACGCAATACGGGCATGGTTTTTCAGGATTACGCTCTTTTTCCCCATTTAACCATCGCTGACAATATCGCCTTTGGGTTAAAAAATTCTGGGGAGAAATTATCGAGCAAAGCTATTAACGCTAGGGTGGCGGAAACTTTGGATTTAGTCGGACTGCAAGGACTAGAAAAACGTTATCCCCATCAGCTATCGGGAGGACAACAGCAAAGAGTCGCCCTCGCCCGCGCTTTAGCCCCAAAACCCTCTTTAATCCTCTTAGATGAACCTTTAAGTAATCTCGATGTGCAGGTCCGGCAACGCTTACGGCACGAGATCCGTCATATCCTGAAAGCGACTGGTATCTCAGCCATTTTTGTCACCCACGACCGGGAGGAAGCAATGGTGATCAGTGACACAATTGCGGTCATTTGTCAAGGAAAATTAGAACAAATTAACAATCCCGAAGAAATTTATAGTCATCCGGCCTCGCGATTCGTGGCCGAGTTTGTCACCCAAGCTAACTTTCTCCCCGCTAGACGGAAGGGTGGACAATGGCAAACCGAGATAGGACTCTGGGAAATTCCCGATGGTCAAGATTTGGACAAAGGGGAATTGATGCTGAGAGAGGAAGATGTCAAAATTAAACCGGATGAGACGGGAGATCTGGTTATTTGCGATCGCCAATTTTTGGGGCGGGAGTACCGTTACTGTCTGCTAACGGCCACCGGCAGCCAAATCCACGCTAGAACAACGATTAACACCCAATTAGACATCGGTACAAAGGTAAAACTATCAATTATTCCCGATAGCGTCCGTGTATTTGCCGACTGATAACTGATACTAAATCCTGTTTAAGGGGTGTGGGGTGTAGGGTGTGGGGTGTAGGGGAACAAGGGAGATAGGAAGCTGGGGAGATGGGGAGGTGGGGGGATAACTTTCGTTAACAATTCTTAAGGAAAAACCAGAAAAATTAGCTGTACGGGGGATGATACCGTAGAAAAGGCAATAGAATAATCATCGTGATATGACTGACTCCCCTGAAATACCTTATTTATTACGCGCTGCCAAAGGAGAAATCTTACCCCGTCCTCCCGTGTGGATGATGAGACAAGCAGGACGTTATATGCAGATTTATCGAGAATTGCGGGATAAATACCCCAGTTTTCGGGAAAGATCGGAAAATGCCGATCTAGCGATCGAAATCTCCCTGCAACCTTGGCGTGCTTTTCAACCGGATGGGGTGATCATGTTCTCCGATATCCTCACTCCCTTGGCGGGAATTGGTATTCCCTTTGATATTATCGAAAGTAAGGGGCCGATTATCGATTCTCCCATTCGTACTCAAGCGCAGGTGGACCAACTTAATCCCCTCGATCCCGATCAGTCTTTACCTTTTATCAAAACGATTTTAAAAACCCTGCGTCAAGAGGTGGGAAATAAATCCACTGTCCTCGGTTTTGTCGGAGCGCCTTGGACTTTAGCAGCCTATGCAGTGGAAGGGAAAGGTTCTAAAAGTTATTCTGTGATTAAAGGGATGGCTTTTTCGGAACCCTCGGTACTGCACCAATTTTTAGATAAATTAGCGGATATGATCGCCACCTATGTCCGTTATCAAATCGATTGTGGGGCGCAAGTAGTACAAATGTTCGATTCTTGGGCGGGTCAATTAACTCCCCAAGATTACGATGTTTTTGCCTTACCCTATCAACAAAAAGTAGTTCGTTTGGTGAAAGAAACCCATCCCGATATACCGTTAATTCTCTACATTAGTGGCAGCGCCGGCGTTTTGGAAAGAATGGCTCAATCGGGGGTTGATATTGTCAGCGTCGATTGGACCGTGGATATGGCGGAAGCGAGACAGCGTTTAGGTAAATCGATGATGGTTCAAGGTAATATCGATCCGGGGGTTTTATTCGGTTCCCAGTCCTTTATTCGCGAGCGGATTCTTGATACTATTCGTAAAGCGGGTAATCAAGGTCATATTCTTAATTTAGGTCATGGTGTTTTGGTGGGAACTCCTGAAGATAACGTGCGTTTCTTCTTTGAAACTGCTAAACAAGCGGATCAATTATTAGCAGTTCACGCCTAGGATGTCGTGATCAAGGTTTAGGGAATAGGGGTTAGGAGGTAAGGAAATCGTCTGTAACACCCAACACCTAAGAGTGCATCCCATAATTTAAAATCTACTAAGTTGGGATTCTCTGATAACTTCTGTTAAAAAACTGTGCTTTCTAGGTTGTTTGTTTCCAATCCAGACTCTTGGGGGGTTCTACCCCCCAAACCCCCCGTCGGGGGACGAAGCGCCTCCCCCGAACCCCCTGCGCATTAGTTTTTTTGTGGGATGCTTACACGCAGCTGCTGATATATTTGTAATAATTTAAGAGTCACTGACCATTACTCATTTTTGATATTTCTGCAAAGTTTAGATGCAGCTCTCCAAAATCCGAACCCGTGACTCACTTTTTACTTTCACACTGTCCCCTAAATTCTGCTGGATCAATTAAAATAATGAAAAAAATATTTCTAACGGGTGTGAGTGGCTGTATTGGGCATTATATCGCCGAGATTTTACTGGAAAATCCCGACTATGAATTATATTTTTTATTGCGTAATCCCGAGAAGTTAAAATTTACTTACCAAGGGCGATCAAATGTTCATATACTTTTAGGCGATATGGAAAATATTGGGGTATATGCCGAGCTTTTAAAAACAATGAATATAGCGGTTTTAATCGCTACCAGTTGGGGAGGAGAGGAGGAAAGTTATCAGATTAATGTGGTAAAAACCCTAGAATTAATTAGTTATTTAGATGCTCAAATCTGCGAGAAAGTCCTCTATTTTTCTACTGCCAGTATTCTCAATCAAAATAATCAACTTTTGCCCGAAGCTGGGGAAATAGGAACTAATTATATCCGCACCAAATATATTTGTTATAGCAAATTTACTGACCTAGAAATTGCCGATAAAATTATCACTTTATACCCCACTTTTGTCTTAGGTGGTGACGAAAATAAACCCTATTCTCATATCTATGGTGGTTTACCGGATGTGTTGAAATATATCGGTTTAGTGCGTTGGTTTCAAGCTGATGGCAGTTTTCATTTTATCCATGCCAAAGATATAGCTCAAGTGGTGAATTATTTAATCGAAAATCCCGCACCAGAAAGCAAAATTGTCCTAGGCAATCAACGGACAACAGCTAACCAAGCAGTGGAGGAAATCTGTACTTATTTAAATAAAAAAATCTACTTTCGCATTCCTTTATCTTTAACCATTGCTAACTTTTTTATCAAAGTTTTTAACTTGCAGATGGAAGCATGGGACCGCTTTGCGATGAATTATCGCCACTTCACCCACTTTAAAACCTATACTCCTGCTGATTTTGGTTTAAAAAACTATTGTTCCACCCTCGATGATGTTTTAGCTTTGCGAGGAATTCCCCGAAAAAACCCTAAGTAGAGGGAACAGAAAAATATCGGCTCTCCCAGCTTTGGTGGGTAAAATGTATTCTAAGATACATTTCTCAAGAGCGAGGGGGTGGAACGAACCACAAAGACACAAAGGACACAAAGATCGATCGATCCTATGTCAATTAAACTTATCACACAGAACCTAG
>NZ_JBHFLL010000195.1:0-39277 GCF_041928595.1 Microcystis sp. BLCC-F209 | reverse complement strand
TTCATCGGTTAGCTGGACATAGAAAATATCTAAGTCGTTGAATTTACCGATAGCTTTTCCTTCTTTAATCCACCGCCTGGCCCGACTGGGTTTAGTGGGCATCAACGGTTTTCCGTCTTTTGAGATAACAGGAACTCTTGCCATGGAGATAATCCTTAAGAGTGAAGTTAAAGTCCCTTTCCGCAACACAATCAAGATGTCTTGTCTAACAACGCTTTACCAATAAAGCTGAGAGGGAATCCGAACTAGGGAAGTATTCGGAAGTCTGTGCCAGATTGTGTCTCGATGCGGTAGTCTCTACTTGCGTCGCCTAAATTGGTCTAGGCAAGCCCCGTCCCTTTTAGGGCGGGGTTAGTGACGATATAGCTGATGTTCGCTGTTGAGAAGCACAAAGAAGCCGTTGTTTATTGTCTGGTTTTCCGAGATGGGTAAACTGTTCACTATGAACAGTTTTTCAGGAGTTTTTTTACCCTAATTTAGCGATCACTTGGTGTTTTTTGAGATGATAGCCATCACCGTAGGAGAGAATATGCACCCGCAGATTATGCAGACTCAGGGGTTCGTTAGCGGTGACGTGATGGTGGTTGGTGTGAGACATTTCCCTGGCATCAATTACCGTCACTGTACCGCAGCCGATTACCGTCATCGTGCCATCTCGTTCAAACATAGCGCAGGTATCCTCATCGATGCCAATTCCTAAACGTTCGGGATAACCGGAGATAGCGCTCATTAACCGAGCCATGCGGTTGCGATTGTGGAAGTGTTGATCGACAATGACTTCAGGAATGAGACCTAATCCCATGGCCATATCCACTAGGGCCCGATTGGGTGCTTCCCCGCTGCTGCCCCCAGCAATCATGTGATGACCCATAACGGCAGCCCCGGCGCTAGTTCCGGCCAGGGTCAGTTCTCCCTGTTGCACTCTTTGTCTGATCCTTTCCATCAGGGGGGTATCGGAGAGCAAACCGCATAAACGCAGCTGGTCGCCTCCGGTCATAAATACACCCGTACATTCTTCGATGTAGGCTTGAAATTGGGGGTCTTCTCCCTGCACCCGATCGCGAATATCGATAACTTTGACGTATTTTGCCCCCATTTCCTCGAAAATCTTCTGATAGCGATCGCCGATTAACACCGGTTCTCTGGAAGCGGAGGGAACAATAGCGATCACTGCTTCGCTACCCCCGGCGCGATTCCAAAAGGTGTGCAGTATCTCTTTACCGTGGACTTTATCCTCGGCACCTCCAATGACTAAAATCGCCGTTTTGAGAGATACGGGGGTAGGATTTTGGTGGTGTTGGGTTTCTAGCTCGATGATCATGTCACTGAACGAATAGACATTTTTAGGGATGGAAGGTTTTTCGGGAAGATGGACAGGTATCTTGATGTTATTTTCCCTGAACGGTTGACGGAAAAAAATGCGGTTTAGGAATATTTTTGGGGACATCAAGCAATAGTAGAGGCGATTTTAGCAATTTTCTTCGATCCACTGGCAATGACGGACTGTTAGTTAACTTTAAGTCTAGGCTAGACTTCGATCACTCAAGCTAGAGCCAGAAAAACCCCTAGACAGTACAGCATAGTCTATCATGTTATCGAGATAGACTAGCGCAAAATTAGCAAGATTTTAACCGCTCGATCCGTGACAAAATGATACATTTAACACTATTCCAGTCTAGGCCTGAATTTTCCCCGTGCAGTTTGACATCATTACTCTCTTTCCCGATTTTTTTACCTCACCGCTGCAGTCGGGGTTGTTGGCAAAAGCTCTCGAACGCGACATCGCTAGGGTAAATTTGGTCAATCTCCGGGATTTTGCCCACGATAAACACCGTCGCGTCGATGATGAACCCTACGGTGGTGGTGTGGGAATGTTATTAAAACCAGAGCCAATTTTTGAGGCGATCGAGTCCTTAGCAATTTTACCACCCCGGGAGATCGTGCTGATGACTCCCCAGGGGGAACCGCTCAATCAAGCTTTACTGAAAACTTGGGCCGGTAGTTATCGGCAGTTAATTCTCATCTGTGGGCATTATGAAGGGGTAGATGAGCGGGTTTGTGAGCATTTGGTGACTAGAGAGGTATCTTTAGGGGATTTTGTCCTAACTTGTGGGGAAATCCCTGCTTTGGCCATTATTAACGGGGTGACGCGGTTGTTACCCGGGACGGTAGGTAAGGCAGAATCGTTGAAATTGGAGAGTTTTGAGGCGGGTTTATTGGATTATCCCCAATATACCCGGCCCCCGGTCTTTCGCGGTTGGCAAGTACCGCCGGTTTTGCGCTCAGGTAATCATCAGGATATCGCCGATTGGCGCTATCAACAACAACTCGATCGCACTAAGGAACGTCGTCCGGATCTCTGGCAAAAATGGCTAGAGGAAGGGGATTAATCCCCAAAAATGCTGGCGGGGGGAGCGCCGGAGAGGGTAGGGTAAGCTGATCTAATTTGTATAATAACTAGAGGATGGCTGTGCTGAGAGCCTTTTGTCAAGCATAATTGAGATGCTTTTACCCGGCAACCCCTACCGCTATTTATTGAATTTTAACATTTAATTTATAGGTGGCATTGCCGCGAGTTCCCCCTACAATTATTTCATAATTTCCAGTGGCTGGTAATTTTGGCTCTTCGTTACTTGGTATGGTTCGATAGGGGGGGCATAAATCGACTAAATCCTTATCTGGCAAGAGATTTAATTGATTAGTTCGCTCTGGATCGCAAACAATTGACAAAAATTGTGGCAATGTCTGTCTCTATAAGGAATGAACCCCTTATAGAGACAGACATTGCATAAGACAAACCGAAGAACCGATCAAGCTAGAGGTTTAAAGATTGATCGGGTTCCAATTATTTTTATTAATAAATATTTTACACAATTCATACCAGGTAAGCAAGAGGGCTACGCCACCACTACCCAATCATTACCGTCAACGGATTGCTCGGTTGCTGAGAGAGAGTCTATCGTTCTCTAAAAAAATGGAAAATCACGTTGGGGAGCCCTTTGGTACTTTATCCATGACGACAATGCCCAATTAGACAAGGTTTGAGCTATCAACACGACAATAAAATCACTACCACAAATTAAAGCATATCTCCAGAGTTTTGAGTTAAAAGTTAAACTGCAAGTTTTTATTTAGCACTAATGTACTCAATAACTAATTTTTCCCAAAAAATTAGTTAGCCCCCCATTATAACATATAATTAATTTGAAATAGTTGTAATAAAGAAAAATAATCTCCTGTCTCGGAGTCTCCTACTGTAATTTCCTTTATCTTCGTTAAGATGTATTATGGCTGGGGAGAACATCTCCTAGAATGGAGGCAACTTTCCCGACACAAATTAGGAGAGTCCCACGGATATAATGTAAAAGTATCCATACTCATTATTTTCTACCGTCATTCCCCTCTATCCCCTCTGGTATTATCCCCATGCTTGATGCAGTCATAATTTTACTATTCGTCTTCGCTATTGCCAGTATTGGTTATAGTGGTGTGGACTTGCTGCCGGTTACTGTCCAGTCGCAAATCAGCAATATTGAAGCTTTACGCTGGTTATCGGCGGGTTTTGCCTCAATTATTGGTTTAGCCCTTGGTTTAGTTGCCCAAACTACCTATCGTCGTCTAGAAACCCAAGTACGACAAACTCCGATCGAAGTTATTTTAACCCGTTCCGTCGGTCTAGTTATCGGTTTGTTAATTGCGAATCTGATCTTAGCTCCGATTTTCTTCCTACCGATTCCCAGAGAATTCTCGTTTGTTAAGCCGATAATCGCCATTTTAGGCAGTGTTATGTTTTCCTATCTGGGGGTTAGTTTAGCTGATACCCACGGTCGCACTTTTTTGCGTCTGATTAACCCCAATAGTATGGAATCAATTTTAGTGGCAGAAGGAACCCTGCAAGCGGCCGCCACCAAAGTTGTGGACACCAGTTGTATTATCGATGGTCGTATCGAACAATTGTTAGACACGGGATTTATCGAGGGACAGATACTCATTCCCCAATTTATCCTTCAGGAATTGCAACAGTTAGCGGATGGCAGTAACGACCAAAAACGAGTCAGAGGAAGACGAGGATTAGACATCTTAAACCGGATGCAGCAAGAATTCCCCGAGCGCATTATCATTCATCCGGCCGATTATGAAGATATTAGCACCGTAGATGCTAAATTGGTCCATCTTGCCCAAGAAATTAACGCCACCTTGCTCACTAACGATTATAATCTCAGTAAAGTGGCCAATCTGCAAAAAGTCACCATCTTGAATGTCAACGATCTCGCCCAAGCAGTACGCCCGATCTACTTGCCCGGGGATACTTTGGATCTGAAAATTCTCAAAGCAGGAAAAGAACCCACCCAAGGCATCGGTTATCTAGAAGATGGCACGATGGTAGTGGTAGAGGAAGGAAAAGATTATCTGGGGGGAGAATTGCGGGTAGTGGTGACATCTGCACTGCAAACCTCGGCCGGACGGATGATTTTTGCTAAACCCCAAAATTCCCTAATTGCCTAAAGGTAATAAAACCCAAAAAAGCCTCAAATACAGAGCCAGAGGGGATTGTATTTGAGGTATTTTATTTTTTAAGGGAAGTTAAGTCACCAATCGAACTATCTAGCCAATTGATACCTAATTAAGCTGGTTTATTGATTACAGCCATGGACTGACGAGCAAAACCGAAATAACTATCCCAGAATTGTTTCTGACTATCGAGGGCAACTTTGGTGGCGGTTTCTTGGGCGGTTAGGTAGGATTTCACCCATTCTTGTTGATATTCGAGGGATTTAACCAAAGTTTCCGGAAACTCAAACACTGGTGTAGTCGAGGGAAGACCATTACCCCAAGCGGACAGAAGCATTTTCTGCCATTCGGCTAGGTATTTTTGGTATTCCTCAAGATAATTGGTGTTCATAGAAGTCAAACCGCTAACTAACCCATCTGGATGGAGATGGTGAGAAAGTGGGGCGGTGTTGCCACCTTCTCGAAAGCAAAAACCGTGACGAGATAAAATATAATATTCTATCCCTTCCTTGATTATAACCTGAGTTTGTGATCAGCCCCAATCTTTATGCGATCGCCCTAGGCTGGCCCTATTTTTTGGTGACTCGGAACTAACGCTAAAATAATCCTACTCTAGCCATTTTCTCCCAACTATGATCGATCGCCCTATTCATGTAATTGGTGGAGGATTAGCGGGGACTGAGGCGGCGTGGCAGATAGCCCAAGCAGGTATTCCCGTGATCCTGTACGAAATGCGCCCAATTCGCTCTAGTCCCGCCCACCATAGCCAATTTTTAGCTGAATTAGTCTGTAGTAACTCCTTTGGTGCCATGGCGGTGGATCGCGCCACCGGGTTACTCCATGAAGAATTACGACGCTTAAATTCTCTAGTTATTGCTCAGGCCGATCAGCACAGTGTCCCCGCAGGAGGGGCTTTAGCGGTCGATCGAGGGGTCTTTAGTCGAAATTTGACGGAAATCTTGGCTAACCACCCTCTAGTCACCTTAAAACGTCAGGAGATCACGGAAATTCCCCGGGATGGTATCGTCGTTTTAACCACTGGACCGTTAACCAGTGCTGCTTTAGCCGCAGATCTGCAAAATTTTGCCGGTCTGGACTATCTGAGCTTTTTTGATGCCGCTAGTCCGATTATTCTAGGGGAATCGATCGATCGATCGATCGCTTTTCTGGCCTCCCGTTACGATAAAGGTGAGGCCGCCTATCTCAATTGTCCCATGGATCGGGAACAATACCTGCATTTCTGGCAAGAGTTAAAACAGGCAGAACAAGCAGAATTAAAGGATTTTGAGCGAGAAAATGCCAAATTTTTCGAGGCTTGTCTGCCAATCGAAGAATTAGCCAGTCGGGGAGAGGATACCATGCGTTTTGGTCCCCTGAAACCGGTGGGATTAGCGGATCCCAGATATCCGGATCAACGTCCCTACGCAGTTATACAGTTGCGAATGGAAGATAAAGCGGGGCAATTGTGGAATATGGTGGGATTTCAAACTAATTTAAAATGGGGTGAACAAACACGGGTTTTCCGTCTGATTCCGGGGTTAGAAAAGGCCGAATTTGTCCGCATGGGGGTGATGCACAAAAACACCTTTATCAATTCTCCCCAGTTATTATCCTCCAGTCTCCAGTTTAAATCGCGACCGACGCTATTAGCGGCAGGACAGTTAATCGGCACGGAAGGCTATACGGCTGCGGCTGCTGGGGGATGGTTAGCGGGAACTAATGCCGCTCGTTTAGCTTTAGGATTAGAAACGGTGACATTGCCAACCACAACGATGATGGGGTCATTATTTGAGTTTATCAGCAGTGCCGAACCGAAACATTTTCAACCGATGCCGCCAAATTTTGGCATTTTGCCGAATTTTACCAGAAAAATCCGCAATAAACGGGAACGTTACGGTCAATATGCCGAGCGCTCTTTGCAGGATTTAGAAGCATGGATGAATCAGTTAAAAACTCCCTGTCTCGTCTAACTGTCAATCGCTAAATCGATCGCCCATAATAGAGAAGGAACCTATTTCTTTCTCTATCGCTATGCCAAACCCCGATTTTTTCCCTCCCCAATCCTACAGTCAAGAGGATGTGCAGGAAATTCTCTATTTGGCTATCTCCCGTCAAGGGGATAAGGGAGAAATTACCCGTCAACAGTTGTTAGAAATTGCCGACGATTTAGCCATTGAAATTAAAGACTTAGAAGCGGCGGAAAAGGACTGGCAAGAGTCAAAAATGCTCAGTTATAAGCGGCAAGAATTCGATCGCTTTCGTCGCGAGGAGCTAAAAAATAAAACCGTTCGCTATCTGATTATTAATAGTTTTTTTATTATCATTAATTTAATTAGTGCGGGAACAATTTCTTGGGCAATTTATATCTTTTTGCTGATGGGTTTACCTCTTTCTCTTTCCGCTTGGAAAACTTTTCAAAATCAAGGAATTGCCTACGAAGAGGCATTTAAACGCTGGAAAATTAAGGAGGAAATGAAAGAGTCTTTTACCAATCTTTGGACACAAGTTAAAAAGTTTTTACAGTTTTAATAGTGTTGAAAAAGGAAGATTTTTAAGGGGAAAACTCTCTTCTAAAATCGGGCGTTAATTTCGATTTTTTCCCTCAATCCAAGCTTTTGGGGGGTTCTACCCCCCAAACCCCCCGTTGGGGGCGTGGCGCCGCCCCCAAACCCCGGAGCGCATTAGTTTTTCGGTGGGATGCTTACACGCGATTGTTCATATATTTGTACCAGTTTAAGAGTCACTGATAATTGCTGATTATCGGTGTTTCTGCAAAATCGAGATGCAGCCTTTTCGTTAACCACAAAGGACACAAAGTTGAGTTTTCCACGACTACTTACTGTCATCAAAAATATCTAACTGCTGCAGAGAGGGGGAATTATCCGACTTAACCGGTTTAATTTTCTTAATTCCTTGACGCAAACCGATGGCAATTTTACTATGTTTTTCGATTTGACCCATCACCTGCATGGCACGATCGATCACAGAAGCTGGTAAACCGGCTAATCTCCCCGCTTCGATACCATAGGATTTATCCGCACCTCCCGGTCGTACTTGGTGCAAAAATACTATCTCATGGGGTAATTCCTTGACTGTTACCTGATAATTGGCCACATTCTCTAAAATTGAAGCTAATTCGTTCAGTTCGTGGTAGTGAGTGGCGAAAATCGTCCGCGATTGCAGTACCGTGGCTAAATACTCCGCCACAGACCAAGCTATGGATAAACCGTCAAAAGTGGCTGTCCCCCGGCCAATTTCGTCTAGTAATACTAATGATCTGTCTGTGGCGTGATTGAGAATATTGGCGGTTTCGTTCATTTCCACCATAAAGGTGGATTGGCCAGTAGCGAGGTCATCCACAGCCCCCACCCGGGTGAAAATGCGATCGCAGATGGAGATTTTGGCCGACTTTGCTGGGACAAAACTGCCGGTTTGGGCCAACAATTGAATTAATCCCACCTGTCGCAGATAACAACTTTTGCCACTAGCATTGGGACCGGTGAGAATAATCAAGTCGGGGTATTCTAAACCTTCCTGATTGCCCAAATTAATCGAATTTGGCACAAAAAAGCCAGCACCAAGGGATTGTTCCACCACGGGATGACGACCATCTTTAATATCGATAAGACGACCATCGGCGATTTCTGGGCGACAATATCCCTGATAAACGGCGATTTCTGCCAATGCTGCCAACACATCTAAAGCGGCGACTTTTGTGGCTACTTCCCGGATTTCTGGGGAAAATTCGGCCACTTGACGGCGTAAATCGCTAAAAATCTCGTATTCTAATTTATTTAATTCATCTACTGCCGTCAGAATTATATTTTCTTTCTCCTTTAACTCGGTGGTGATATAACGTTCTTCATTGACTAAAGTTTGCTTACGCACATACTCTTTTGGGGCGAAATCAGCTTTACTGCGGGGTAAACTGATATAATAACCAAAAGTTTTGTTATAATTAACCTTAAGATTACTAATACCCGTTCTTTCTTTCTCTGTCGTCTCCAGATTCTTAAACCAATCGATTACTTCCTGATAGTCGCGCCGGAGGGCATCCAATTGGGCATCAATTCCCTCACGAATCACCCCCCCTTCCTTCAGATGCAGCGGAGGAGATTCCACCAGATGCGCTATCACCTGCTGGCCTAATTTTTCTAAATCGGCGGGAATTTGCTGTAAAGCTTTCAAATAGGGCGAATTTCCCGAAGCAACCAAAGCCGCTAAATCGGCTAATTCGACTAAAGATGCCGCTAGGGAAAGTAAATCGCGGGCGTTAGCAGTTCCTGCGCCAACGCGACCGCTTAAACGTTCTATATCGTATATTTCCCTTAATTTTTGCCGAATATCTTGGCGCAAGGAGGGATTATCCTTTAACTCTTGGATAGTATCTTGACGGGCGCGAATACCGCGAGAATCTAAGAGCGGTTGCAGTAACCAACGACGTAAAGCGCGACTACCCATGGCTGTACAAGTGCGATCGATCGCCCATAATAGAGAACCATAGAAGCTACCATCGCGCACCGTTTGGGTAATTTCAAGGTTGCGACGGGTTTGCCCATCTAAAATCAAAAATTCGGAGATAGAGTAGGTTTTTAAAGGTTGTAGGGGGACTTGATTGGCTTTTTGGGTATCTTCAATGTATTCTAATAGGCCTCCGGCTGCGCGAATAGCAAGGGGTAAATGTTCGCAGCCCATCCCCTCTAGGGAACGCATTTTATAGGTGATTAGGAGACGATTTTTCGCCTCTGTGAGAGTAAAGATATTTTGGGGACGGAGAGAATAACAAAAACTATCGGGTAAACAGGGGGGGAGATGGTCGGATTTTTCCCCGGGGCGCAAAATACGGTTTAAATCGGGGGCATTGATGGGAAAAAGGATTTCTGAGGGCTGTAAACGGCTTAATTCTAGGCTTAAAGCCGTTAAATCACTGGCTTGGGTGGTGTAAAATTCTCCGGTGGAGATGTCTGAATATGCTAATCCCCAATTTTCTCCGGTAATCACCACAGCAGCTAGAAAATTATTCTTTTTTGCGTTTAACATTCCCTCATCGGTGAGGGTTCCGGGGGTGAGCAGCTTGGTGATAGCGCGTTCTACGAGTCGTTTTTCGGCGGCTGCTTCCGTTGAATCCTCTACCTGGTCACAAATCGCCACCGCATAGCCTTTTTCCACCAATAAACGACTATAGCGCTCTAGGGCGTGGTGGGGAACCCCGGTCATGGCGACTCTCCCAATCCCTTTACCCCCTTCCTTGCTGGTGAGAACTAATTCTAATTCTCTGGAGATAATCACCGCATCCTGAAAGAAACACTCGAAAAAATCGCCCACACGATAGAGTAAAAGAGCATTGGGATAGGTTTCTTTTACCTCCACATAATGCTGGTACATGGGGGTGAGTTTATCGCGATCGAGTCCGCGATAATCACGATGGGGATCTTTATTGGTAGCCGGTGGTTCTAGGGGAAAATCCGAGGGGAGAGTCATGGGTCAAAGAAAGCTGGACAATGTTTTAATCAACTGTTCCCCTTGCTGCACCTTCCCCACTCCCCTAGGCTGAGAGTGGGTACTGATGCGGGTTAGTTCCATCAAAAATTGAACGGACAAAACCGATAAGCGATAACTGACAACTGCATTATATAGACACTTCGCTTAATTCGCGAGTGAGATGATCAAAGGGTTCAGCAATCAAAGAGGTGTCGGCAATACCCGCCTCAGTAGCCATGGTTTGAATCATTTCGCTCATGATTTGGATACCGCGCACCGTCGGACCGATGGGAACACCGAGGGAATTATAGGTTTCCCGCAGTCCTTGCAGTACCCGCTCATCTAGAACATTAGTATCAGCAGCTACTAGGGCATAACTGGCATAGCGGAGATAGTAATCCATATCCCGCAGACAGGCAGAATAACGACGGGTGGTGTAGGCATTACCCCCGGCGCGGATCAATTCGGGAACTTCTTCAAATAGACGAATCGCCGCCCCACGCACGAGCGCCGCCGAATTAGCGTTAATGAGGGCGGCGGCAGCTAGACGGGCAGTTCCCGAGGCAAAATATTGTTTAAGATTATCGATCGCATCTCGATCGAGATAACGTCCGGTGACATCGTATTTTCTAATCAGGCTAGTTACCGCGTCTCGCATTATTAAGTTTCTCCCAACAGCAATAAAGACATTTTTGAGTTTCGCTTTATTTATAATCTCACAGGGTTGAACTTCGGGGGACATCCCTAGTCTAACTCTCTTGCTTGTCTAACAATTTGTTGTTTTTTTGAGACATTTCTTTACATTTAAGGCATTGGCTGGACCGCCTCTGGGTGGCGGAATTATCCCTGATTAGTCGAGGTGGTGGACGAGGCACTCAAAATGACGAGATTATCCCGATGAATAATGGTTTCTGCGGCCATATAACCTAATAAACTGGCAATACGCTCGGAATGTTGACCTTTAACTCGATCGATCTCCTCACTACTATAATTAACAATTCCCCGGGCCACTTCCCGGCCCTCTTGATCGCACAATTGCACCGATTCCGAGGCGCTAAATTCCCCCTCCACTTTGGTAATCCCGGCCGCGAGCAGAGATTTTCCCCCCTGACAAATGGCTTGAATCGCCCCCGCATCGAGATAGATTTGACCCATGGGCATTAGTCCGTAGGCGATCCAGCGTTTGCGGGCGTTATCACTGCGTTTTTGTGCTTCAAAACGGGTTCCGATCGCCTCTCCTGCCATAATTTTTAAGATATTGCCGGGCTGCCGTCCCCTAGTAATCGCCATTTCCACCCCGGCGCTGGTGGCAATCCGGGCCGCGGCCAATTTAGTCGCCATACCCCCGGTCCCCCACTGACTGCCACTACTACCGGCATCGATCGATAGTTGCGCTAATTCCGCAGGAGTAACTCGGGCAATAGCCGCCGCTTCGGGAAATAGCCGCGGATCGGCACTGTAGAGGCGATCCACATCGGTGAGGATAAATAACCAGTCAGCCTCGATTAAACTGGCTACAAGGGCTGATAAAGTGTCATTATCGCCGAATTTTAACTCATCGATCGCCACCGTGTCATTTTCGTTGACAATGGCAATTACCCCTAATTCAAACAAAGCCTGAAAGGTATTATAGGCGTTGACATAACAGGTGCGTTCCATCAATTCGGGACGGGTCAGCAAAATTTGGGCGATCGGTTGACCAAGACTGGTAAAGAGGTCATCATAGATCCGCATCAGACGACCTTGTCCGACGGCGGCGATCGCTTGTTTGAGGGCGATTTTTTTCGGTCTTTCCTGTATTCCCAGACGACGGCAGCCCACCCCCACGGCCCCAGAAGATACTAATACCACCCGATGACCGGCGGCGCGCAACCGGGTGAGGATTTCCACTAAAGCGGCGATCGTGGATAGGGATAATTGGCCGGTTTCATTATCGGTCAAACTAGAGGTACCGATTTTGATCACTATGGTTTGGTTCATCGTCAAGGCGCTTTTGGGGAGGTGTTGCTAGATAGCCAAAGCTTTGATGGCAACTTTAATTAAAGTATAAAAACGGGGTTCAGTCACGTTGACTTCTCTCGCTTGTTGTCGATTTTTGCCTAATAAACCAATGCGCTGCCCTTTCTGCACGACTAAAATATCGCCCTGTTCATTTTTGATGCGAATCTCGTTTAAATCAACCCAAAAACTACATTGATACATTTTATCTGCGTGCATAAAAATTGCTTTTTTAATATTATCATTTTCTTGGGGTAATCGCACTCCCACTAATTCAATTTCTATGGTTGTATTACCATTCCAGGTATTTTCTTTGAGTTTATAGGCAATATCTAAACGAGTTGGTAAAGGACAATATTCACCCCAACGCCAAGCTAGGGCTTTAATTCTGGTATCATCCCTTTGAGCCAGCAATAATTTTAAATGATTTTTTCCGATGGTTTTCTGTTCCAATACTCGCACGTTAGGAGTCCAAAAAACGGGTAATTCATTCCCAATTCCCCAGGGTTGCAAACTATCAATTTGCTGAAAAAGTTGCAGGTTTATTTGTTTAAAATCAATGATAGTATCAATTTTGATTAAAGGTTTTAATTGTTCTATTTGTAAAATTTTGTGAGAAAATTGACTTAATCTTTGTTTAAATGCTAGTAAATTAGCTGTGGGTAAACTAAAACCACCCGCCATTTTATGACCGCCAAATTTTCCTAATAAATCTTGGCAAAATTGCAGAGCTTCAAAAACGTGAAATTCTTCAATTCCTCTGGCAGATCCGCGAATTTTACCTGGCTCTTCTTCCTCGTAAGTACCGATAAAAACTGGCACTCCGTAGCGTTCCACCAAACGGGAGGCCACAATACCAATTACCCCATGATGCCAATCTTTTTCGACTAAAACTAAAACTCGATCTTTTTGCCAAAGAATCGGAGTTTCTTCCACTAATTTAATCGCTTCTTCTTCAATTTTTTCGCACAATTCTTGACGGGTACGATTAATTTGTTCGCACTGCATCGCTCTTTCTAAGGCAATTCCGGCATCATCGGTGGTTAATAATTCAATAACTATCTGGGGATCACCAATTCTACCAATGGCATTAATTCTCGGCCCCAATTTAAAGCCAATATCATCCGGTTGTAATTGCTTTTGTTCCTCGCTAATTCCCGCTATTTGCATCAGGGATTGAATGCCGACTAATTGGGATTTGGGTAATTTTCTTAAACCCCGTTTTAACCAGCGACGATTTACCCCGATTAATGGGGCTAAATCTGCTATAGTGCCTAGGGTAAATAATGCTAATAATGACTCGGTTAATCCCTGTAATTTACCCATTTTTTGGGCAGTTGTCACCGCTAAAATATAGGCGACTCCCACCCCCGCTAATCCCTGATAGGGAGAGTTAGGGGTTAATAATTTCGGGTTGAGAATAGCGGAGGCATTTGGTAAAATTGGCGGCAGATCGTGATGATCGGTGATAATAACTTTTAATCCTAATTCTATCGCTAGGGCGATCGGTTCGTGAGCGGAAATACCATTATCAACGGTGAGAATCAATCCGACTCCCGACTCGGCAAATTCTTCGACAATGCGCTGATTAATTCCGTATCCCTCTTTCATGCGACTGGGTATGGCATGATTTACCCTAGCGCCAAGATGTCTCAAGGCTCTTAACAGTAAAGATGTACTGGTCATGCCGTCGGCATCGTAGTCCCCACAGATAGCAATTTTATCGCCTCTGGCGATCGCTTTTACTAATAAATTGACACTTTTTTCTAAGTCGGGAAATTCCCCCAGGGGAGAGGGTAAGGTATCCGCTTCAGGATCTATATAAGTTTTAGCTAATTCGGGGGTATCAATACCGCGATTAATTAAGATAGTTGCTAATAAGGATGATAATCCCATTTCTCGCGCTAACCCCGCGATTTTTTCGGGATTAGTCGCGGCAATATACCAGCGTTGGATGGGATATTTGTAGGGCATTTTTTGTTAAGTAAAAAGGTATCTGAGTTGTGCTTTTTTGTTACAGACAGCTGGTTTAAGTCGCTTGTCTCAAGAATTTTCAGCAATGAGGTAGCACAATTTAAACGCTTCTTAGCTTACCACTCGCTTAGTTAGATAGAATCAGCATTACCCTTGTGCGTAAACGTGCATCGGCAGATCCCCATATATCTGGTGCAACCCACTCATTAAAAGACTTATAGCTGCCTACACCTTCTCCTGTAGTAGTGACAACAATTGATTCCGTTGTTTCATTGATTTGTCGAGTAATTTTTCCAGGATACAACATATGTTTTGGAAGGGTATAGTTAGTGATTGAATAATCATTCTGATCAATAGTAGTTCTTATTGGATTTCCACCAGTTAAAGTTTTGATTCTACATTGCTTGACGGGTTTATCATCCAAGAGAGAGGGAACTATAAACTGTTCTTGAGAAATCATAACTTGGAAAACTTTGTCTTTAGTACAATCTGCATTTGTTTTAGAACAAATAACGTTTTCTACAACATAAAAATGATAATTTGGATTTCTTCCATCATAGCTTGTCACAATGGATTCATCATCACAAGGATGATTTTGTTCGGAATAAAGCCGACCACTAAACGAACATGACACCCCATGAAGACCACTACAATTGCTTTCTTCAAGAATTAGTTTATTATTGTCAAACATAAAAGATATGTTACAAGGTTTTGATTCTTGTGTTGTCGGATCTCCTGCGATTGAAGCCTCCGCGACATTGCTTTTTATCCATTTAGCTCTACCTGATACAGAGCCAATACAAGGAGCTAATCTATTAGAGGTAAATAATTCAAAGTCAAATCCATCACTGTTATGGTTTGTTATGTCAGCACCTATTTCCTGGGCACTAGACAAATACTTTCCTCCATAATTTTGTGTTTGCGTCTTACTTGATAATTCTTGATTATTAGCTTTCGGTGTTATCGTATTTTGAGAAAAGTCCCCATGAAATAATACAATGACAGATATGGCTGTGATCAATACTATTATCGCACTCAAGATAATTGTTTTCATTAGTAATTTTTGACCAGATGGGATATTAGGCTTTTATGTTTTATATTATAGCAGGGTAGAAGTGTAACGCACCCTACTGGACTGACACGACTAAAATGTTGCTTGGTAAAACTGCTTAATCTAAGTCTAGCAAGGATTTGAGCCAAAAAGCTAATGCACTATATTAGCTGTGTCAATCCAGTAGTGAGTTGTTTCAGCTAAAATAGGGCAATAGATTTCGGCTTAAAGTCTTAGATTATAGAATTTATAGCATTTTTCTAATACACCAAATTAGCTGAAACAATCCAGTAGGGTGCGTTAGCATAGCGTAACGCACCGAAAATAAGGTTAAAAGCGGATTTGGATGGCCCCAGCAGGAGGTTGAAAGGGGAGATTATTATTATTAATTCTCAGGGGAGAACCAGGTATTACCTGCACATTTGGGGTGGTGGGTTGACTTTCGTTGGTACTCAGTAAAGTCAATTGATTAATACTAGGATTGATTGCAAATTGTTGGGTAATGACTCCCGACGGACAACAGGAAGGATCCCGGGAGAGAAATCTTCTCATGTTGACGGTGATCATACCATCTTTAGTGCTAAGATTATCGACAATTACTCGATCGGCTAACAGGACAGTATCGGTGTTAGTGGCAGTACCATTATTATCAATCACTAGGGCTAAATAATGTAATTGCTGTTGATCTCTAGTAATCACTCTTAAGACGACAATACCATCAGTCCTTTGATCATTATTATAGTCCCCCATCAAAGCTTCTCGACTGACTTGCACTCCTAAAATTTGTCCCTCATTGGATTGAAAAATACCATCGCTGACAATTACGGAACCCCGATTGGGAATGTTATAGACGGTATTCCTTAAATTATCCACGCTCAGGGGTGTAGATTGGGCAAGTAAGGGCAGAGAATTATTTAATAGTAAACTGATACCCAGGAGAATAGATTGAGGCAAAATTGCTAATTTAATCATGGTTTTGATGGGTTGGGTATATTTTCTTGAGTATCGAATAACTGCACGTTATTAATGGTACAAACCATCCCCTGTTGTGCTGCTAATTGATCTCGCCATTGGCTTAATTGTTGTTGACCATTACTACCATTTAACCAGTAAACTGTCAAGAGGCCGAGGGTTTGTTCTGGTTCACAGGAAAAGCCGAGAGTTTGAGCGGGTATATCGGCATTTCCTTCACCACATTGCCAACCTTGTTTTTCAATTAATTCTTGCCAACCTTGCACTTCTTTGGCAGCCACGGCAATGCGTCGATCCCCTTGGTTACAAACCCAATTTTTCTGCTGGGTGGGATCATTCGGTAGATCACCAAGATTGGGGGAATTTTGCTTGATTGGGGGAAGCGAGGGGACTTGAGCATGAACGGAAAAAATCGGTAGTATTAACCAAGTACCGATGAGCATTTTTAACAGTTTCATCCTTTAAAATTGCCATATTTAGGGATTTATGCCTTTAGAATATCACGTTTTTGAGAGCTAGATAAAATACTCTCTTAAGATATGTTTAAATCTCTAATTATGGTTTCGATCGCATCAAAGGAAAATTCTCCGGCTAACTGTTGTAAACCTTGGGCAAGGGTAGCATAATCGGGGGGAATTTCTGCGGTTAGGGCGATAATTTTTTCATCATCACATTCTCGCGCCGCTTGTTGCAATTGTCCAATCCAAGCGGGACTGATTAATTTTAATAGGGATTGCAGGGAATCGAGGAAAACTGGCGAATAATTGGGCTGATTTGGCTCATTATCGGCATAAATATATTTTAATCCTAGATATTCGCTCATTTTTTGCCAGATAACTTCCTCTCGGAAAGGTTTACGCACGAAATCATCACAACCGGCGGCAATAACCAAGGCGCGATCCTCTTCAAAAGCACTGGCAGTTAGGGCAATTATCACCGTTTTTCCGCGATTATCAGCCTCTAACTGCCGAATTTCCCTAGTTGCTTCGTAACCGTCTTTCACTGGCATTCTCATATCCATCCAGATAAGATGAGGTTGCCATGCTTGCCAAATTGCGATCGCTTCTTGACCATTAGCGGCCTCTTGCACGGACAATCCTAGGCTAGTCAGGAGTTTCAGCAACAGTAAACGGCTTTCTGGTCGATCATCGACGACTAATATGCGATATTTAGGCTGATTTTCCGCTAAAGCGATAACTTTTGCCCTATGGGTTTCGGTTTTAATCTCATTTTCCCCCACCAAACCCACCTGAATATCAAAACTAAAAACACTTCCTTGACCCAGAATACTACTAACTCCGATCGCACCCCCCATCAACTCAACAAATTTTTTACTGATAGGTAAACCCAATCCTGTCCCCTGTTGAGATTTTCGTCCCGTTTCCGTTTGATTAAAGGGTTGAAATAGCTTATAAATCTCCTCTGGGGCGATTCCTGCGCCTGTATCTTCAATTTCCCAGAGCAATCGCTGATAATCTCCTGTTTTATCCCCTACTTTTACCCGGAGAGTCACCCCTCCCGACTCGGTAAACTTTAATCCGTTACCCAAGAGATTGATGAACACCTGTCGCAATTTACTTTCATCAGTACATATATATTGAGGAAGAGCGGAGCTGCGCTCAAAAATTAAGCTCAAAGCTTTTGCCTGCGCTTGTGGACGTAGCATTTCGGCAATATTATCTAAAAGAGCGTATAAATCGAAATTACTGGGATTAAAAACCGTTCTTCCCGCTTCTATCTTCGACATTTCTAGAATATCGTTGATTAACTCTAATAAATGTTCCCCGCTACGATTGACAATTTCCAAATATTGGCGATATTCACTGCTGAGGCTGCTATCCCGGGATATTAAGCGAGTAAAACCCAAGATAGCATTAAGAGGAGTGCGTAATTCGTGGCTCATGTTAGCTAGAAACTCACTTTTAGCTTTATTTGCTTTAACCGCCGCTTCTTTAGCCTCTTTTAATTCTTTTTCCGCTTCATATCTACTTTGTGCAATCGCAATTAATTCTCCCACCAACCGCACAAAGGTGACATCTTCCTTCGTCCATTGCTTTTCTGCACTGGCATCCAATCCCAGATAACCCACCGTTACCCCGGAACTATCCCACATGGGAACGATTAAGAGGCAGGGAGTAGGACTATGAGCGAGAATAGTTCTTTCAGGGATAGCAGTGGGGGGTAAATCGTCTAAAGAGTTCAGTTTAACTGGAATACCGTTTAATAATTGTTTGGAAAACCAAGGAAAGCTTTCCGTCGAGAGATTTTGTGATTGTTCCCGAATCGGGATAACCTGCGGATAGTCGGGGTGACAGTATTCATAAACCATACTCCACTGCTGACGACAGCTGGAATATTGAATAATGTAACAGTGAGCGCTCTGGGTAAATTGACAGAGCAGTTCCAGGGTATGATCGATCGCCAAGTGGATATCTTGAGAAATTAGTAATCTTGTCACCCGTGAGAGCAAATTATCGCGATGTGCCTGCATTTCTAGGGCTTTTTCCCGTTTTTTAGGCTCTAGTTCCTCAAAATCACTCATAATCAGTTATCAGTTATCAGTTATCAGTTATCAGTTATCAGTTATCAGTTATCAGTTATCAGTTATCAGTTATCAGTTATCAGTTATCAGTTATCAGTTTCACTAAAAAAAGCTTCCCATCTGCTGTCTCCTGTCTTCCTAATCAAAAAACAGTAAACTTTTCCCCTATTATGTTCTATAGGAATTTTACCGAATCAATATGCTCAAATTATTAGCTTCTCTCCTTCTCTCCTGCTGTATAGCCTTGGGTGTTTCCCTGTCACCGGCTGCTGCCATGGGAGTCTATGACCTCCCTATTTTAAGCCCCGGAGCGCCCACTTATGTAGTCGATCCCGTTGCGGCCATTAGTGCCGCTAACGAGGGAAAATTAAATAAAGACCTGAAAAATCTCGCCGAAAAAACCGGCCAGGAAGTGAGAATGGTAGTAGTCCGGCGCTTGGATTACGGTCAAAAAATTGACAATTTAGCCGATGATATCCTGAGAGAATGGTATCCTAATCCTGAAGATCGGACTAATCAAACTATCATCGTCCTTGATACTTTAACCAATAAAACTGCTATTCGAGTTGGGGAGGAGGCAAAACCCCTATTAACCGATGCTATTGCTGATAGTATCCTCTCGGAAACTATGGCAGTTCCCCTCAAAGATGGGGGAAAATATAATCAAGCTTTACTCGATGCTAGTCGTCGTCTAACGGCGGTACTTTCTGGAGAAGCGGATCCCGGACCGCCGGAAGTAGCGACAATTAATATCGAAAGTACCTTTACTACCGCAGAAGAAACTGACGATAAAAATGCCACGATTTGGGTGATAGTTTTACTGGTTTTAGCTACAGTAATCCCCATGATCACTTATTTTTGGTACGCTGGTTTTGGTCGCTAAATTAAATTAATGATCTGGGACTGATACAGCTAAAATATTCTCATAGATAGTAAAATCCTCAGCCTGCATGGGCAAGATGAATTAACTTCTATTGGTAGATTTCAGTTGTATCAGTTCAACCCATGTGCTTAACCTTAATAACTAATGTCTAGACTGCTAAATAAATTACAATCCTATTATCGACAGGAGGAAGGAACTTACTTAATTGAAATTAAACTTAATCAGTTACAGCAAGTCTTTAATTCTCTCGATCCTTCGCCATTCTTAGATAGAGATTTAGACGATAACGCCGAAAATTATATTATTAACTCTGTTGATGAATTCCCCCTCAATACCCCCCTTAAATTAGTCTTTTATCTTCCCAGTAACGAACAGAATACCGCCCGACATCTGTTACCATCAGCTTTACATAATTATTTTGACTATCGCCAACAGGTAGAACAAAGAAAATTACGGACAATTTGGCGACAGGGACGCATATCTTTGCTAATTGGTCTCTCCTTTCTTTTTGTTTGTTTGAGTCTCAGCGAATTAATTAGTCGTTTTGGCAGTGATACATTTATTCACTTCTTAGAAGAAGGATTATTAATTAGTGGTTGGGTGGCCCTCTGGCGACCTTTAGAAATCTTTCTTTACGAATGGTGGCCTGTCAGTTATCAACAAAAGATTTTTGCTAAACTGGCCTACATCCCCATTGAAATCCGTCCATTAGAGGAACAATCCACCCCGGACTCTTTTCGATAGAGCTAATCCTGCCGATGGCTTGTGTTCAAAGTTACAAAGCTTTTAGTTGAAGCAGTTTACAATAAAATTAACTCTGTATTAAGCTTATCGGTTTTCAGCTTGGCTATTACTTTCTCCTCAAACTTTTAACTAAGTAGTCGGGCCTAACTTTTTTCAGTCTGGCGATTATTGGTGTTTCATCTCTACCAATCCTGACAAAATTTCATTTAGATAGGAGTCCTAATGTTAATCCGTGTTGGTTATGAATTTGGCTTTGATGCCCCCTTCCCCGTGGTTATGTTGTTAAAACTTTATCTACACCCCTCAATTTTAAATCAAGTTAGACAATCAGAAAAATTGCAGGTGGAACCAGCAACAAAAATAGAAGAATTTTTAGATAGTTTCGGCAATCGAACCAGTCGTCTAATTTTACCCGCCGGACAGATTCGCCTTCACAATGAAGCAGTTATCGAGAATGAATGGAAACCCGACATCGTTAATTGGAATGCCCAAGAAATTCCCTTAGCAGAGTTACCAACCCAAGTTTTTCCCTACCTAATGAGTAGCCGTTATTGTGAAGTGGATTTGCTTGCGGAAATTGCCTGGGAACTTTTCGGACAAACTCCCCCCGGTTGGGCAAGGGTACAAGCGGTTTGTGATTGGGTTCATAGTCACATTAGTTTTGGTTATGAATACGCGCAGGTGACAAAAACCGCCTATGATGTCTATCGGGAAAGAAAGGGGGTTTGTCGCGATTTTAACCATCTAGCTTTGACTTTTTGCCGTTGCCTCAATATTCCCGCCCGTTATGCCTCTGGCTATCTCGGAGATATCGGTATTTCTCCCCAACCCCTACCGATGGATTTTAGTGCTTGGTTTGAAGTTTATTTAGACCATCAATGGTACACTTTCGATGCTCGTCATAACACCCCCAGAATCGGGCGAATTTTAATGACTCGTGGCTTAGATGCCGTCGATGCTGCCCTAACAACTTCTTTTGGTCAAGTAAATCTAACAAAATTTAAAGTATGGACGAGCGATGTTTCTCGCCTCTAGGCTTAATTAGGGTAGGCTGCCCGCGCATCTAAATTTTGTTGAAATGAGGCGAGAGGCAACAGTAATAACACCCCACACCCCACCAAAAAGATTTTTCAGCAAACCCCAGATAAAAATTATTTTTCTACCTTCACCCGTTGACTAACGACAACAATCCCATCTCCTTGAATTAAAATCGCCGATAACCAACGATTTTCTGGTGTTGCCGGTGCTTTTACACGCTTAAATAAACCGCCGGACTGTAATAATTCCAATTCTAGAGGCTTTGTATTAATATAGCGCTCAATATCCACTTTCTCATCGATCGCCGCTCCGGCCAATAAATCATCCCCCAAAGGTTCGCGGACAATCACATCAAAATCAAATTCTTCACCCACTTTCACCCTTTCCGGAATTCTCACTTGAATACTGGGGGGATTTTTGCCGGTGCTTAACTCAACTCTCTCGCTTAAAATCTCCTGATAAACCAGTTTATTACCTTGAAATTGTTGACGAGAACGAATAGTAGCATTCATTCTCACCACTCGTCCCTGCACCTTTCCCGTCCCGGTAATTTTAGTAATTGTATTGGCCGTTAACTTATCACCAGAACGACTCCAAGATTCGAGAGTAGTGGTATATTGTAGATTGTTATAACGTTCCCAAAAATGAGTTAAAGCCTTTTTAGTTTTTTCGTAGGTCAGGCCATCGGAGTTAGTAAATTTCGGACTATAAAACTCCATTAACTGCTTGAGATTTCGCTCGTTAGCTGCCGTTTCGATTTTAGAGATAAGGGTTTTTAAATTAGCTGGGGCAGTTTCTGGCTTTTCGGCCCGCAGACCGGTGGCAAGGGTGAAAGTTAATCCCAACCCTAACAGCAACGACAGGGAAAAATTAAGAGATTGACGAAAAAATTTATCGGGAATCGTGTTCAAGTTACGCATTAGTGATAGTTTGTGTAAGGATGGATCAATAACTATGGTAGATTATTTCATTCTAGGGCTGAATTTACCCTCTCTCGAATTATGGCACCCACTCCAACCCGTCTCTTGATTGCCGCTAGTGGTACTGGTGGTCATTTATTTCCCGCCTTGGCTGTGGCCGAGCGCTTGCCAGATTATGAGATTGAATGGTTAGGAGTTCCAGACCGTCTCGAACAGTCCTTAGTTCCAAAAACCTATCCCCTGCACACTATTCCCATTGAGGGGTTTCAAACCCGTTTGGGGTTAAAAACTCTCAAGATTCTGTTCGGTCAACTGTGGGCCATTTGGCAAGTGCGTAGTTTAATCAAAAAACGTCAGATAGCGGCAGTTTTTACCACCGGGGGTTATATCGCAGGCCCGACCATTTTAGCGGCTCGTTTAGCCAATATTCCCGTCATCCTACACGAATCTAACTACATACCGGGCAAAGTCACGAAAGTTCTCGGTCGCTGGTGCGATACGGTTGCCCTCGGTTTTCAGGGAACCGCCAGCTATTTACCCGGCACTCGCACCACTTGGGTTAGTACACCAGTACGGGAGCAGTTTCTCATTCCCCAGTCCCTAGATTTACCGATTCCAGAGACTGCTTTTTTAATTGTCGTTGCCGGTGGTTCTCAAGGGGCCGTGGCTCTTAATCAACTTGTCCGACAAAGCGCTCCCCAATGGTTAGAAAAAGGCATTTATATCGTGCATCTCACGGGAGAAAACGACCCCGAAGCGGATAGTTTGCGCCATTCTAACTATTTTTCCCGGCCTTTTTACAACAACATGGCGGGACTATGGCAAAGAGCTAATCTAGCTATCAGTCGCTCCGGTGCCGGCACTTTAACGGAATTAGCGATCACTTGTACGCCTTCGATTTTAATTCCCTATCCTTTTGCTGCCGAAGACCATCAGTTCTACAATGCCAAAGTTTTCGCCGAAGCTCAAGCCGCTTATCTTTACCGTCAAAATGAGTTAACTGCTCAGTTTTTAAGCGAATTAGTCCTCGATTTATGGTCTAATCCCGAAAAATTGGCCGCCATGGCTCAACAAGCTTCTCATCTAGCCATTAGTGACAGTGCCGATTTATTAGCCGATTTGTTGAGAAGAAAGAGTCAAAAAGATAGTTTTTGAAACAAATCAGCCACGGGAAAAGTGAACCCCGGAACCACCTCTTCCCCCTCCAAAAAATCTCCTGATGTTAATAATCCCTGCGGTTCGTACCCGGAACGATAAACTAAAACATAGTGTTGACCTGGACTGATAACCCAGAGCAAACGAGTACCATTGGCAAAATACTCGGCAATTTTGTCCTCGATTTCTGCCACTGTATTCCCTGGAGAGAGAATTTCTACCACTAAATCTGGCCCACCTTCTAAAAAACCCGTCGGCAATTCTTCCAATCCTTGCAGACGTTCCTTGGCAAAAAAGGCTATATCAGGAGAACGTTTATTGCCATTTTTCATGGTAAAAGCAGTGCTGGAGTCCAATAATACACCTAGTTTTCGAGATGTTACTAAACCGAATAAAGCAGCACTTAAAAGAATGGCAATATAACCGTGTAAAGCTCCAGAATTGCCCATATTAATTAACTCTCCCTTGACCAATTCGTAACGATTACCATCGTCAGGTAACGCCATAAATTCTGCATCAGTCCATACTTTTGTCTCTGGAGTTTTAATCACAGTAGTTTCTCGAATAGACATAATTTATCCTCGGTAAATATTCACAAGTAAAACCCTTAAAGAATTTCCTGTAACATCCGATTGGCCTGGGAGGCGTAACCACCACCAAATAAATTAAAGTGATTGAGAATGTGGTAGAGATTGTAAAGAGTTTTGCGCTGTTGATAACCGGCATCAAGGGGGAAAACATCGTTATAACCCCGATAAAAAGCCGCCGGAAAACCGCCAAAAAGTTCCGTCATGGCTAAATCTACCTCCCGGTCTCCCCAATAGGTGGCCGGGTCTAAAATTACTGGTTCCCCATCGACGGTAATGGCCGCATTTCCCGACCACAAATCACCATGGACGAGGGAGGGATGGGGTTGATGCTGACTCAAAATCTCGCTAATAGCGGGAATAACTTGCTCCTCGTCGGGAAAATTGCCGCCGCGATCCTTCGCAAGTCTTAATTGATAGCCAATGCGCTGATGAGCGAAAAAATCCGCCCAATTGTTACTAACGGTATTAATCTGGGGAGTAGAACCAATGGTATTATTACACTGCCAACCAAAGCGATCGGATAGGGAAACTTGATGTAAACTGGCTAAATTTTGCCCCATTTTTTCCCAGCTTTGGCTATTGCCACCGCCGAATTCTAGCCACTCTAGCACTAAATAACTAGATTTCTCGGCAATTCCCCAACAAATTGGCTCTGGAACCCTGATAGTCTTGGTAGCGTGAATTTGCTTTAATCCTAAAGCTTCGGCTGCAAACATGGCCTCTTGGTTCGCTTGGTTAATCTTAACGAAATAAATTAAACCATTGCCACTAACGGCATAACCCTGATTGATACAGCCACCACTAACGGGACGACTTTTCTCAATTTCAAAGGGTTTTTCCGTGGTTTGGGCAATATGTCGAGCAATTTGAGTCCACATAGGTTATCAGTTATCAGTTATCAGTTATCAGTTATCAGTTATCAGTTATCAGTTATCAGTTATCAGTTTTAAGTTAATTAGTTATTTAGTTATTTAGTTATCAGATGTAAGTTTATCAGTTGTAAGTTTTAAGTTAATTAGTTATTGATTTATTTATTTATCTTCATCTTTATCCCTGATTACTGTTCACTGATTACTGATTACTGTTCCCTGTTTACTGAATTGGTCTTACCACCACCACACCGTAAGCGTTGGGATTTAAATACTCTTGACAGGCATTTTGAATATCCTCTAAAGTGAGGGCTTCAATGTGTTGGGGATAACAAAAAGCCGGTTGTAAATCACCGATCTGAGTATGATAATAACCGTAAAGGTTAGCCCGATCGCTCGGTCTTTCATTGCTAAAAATAAACCGATTGGCCACTTGGGTTTTAACTCGTTCCAGTTCAGAAACTGTCACAGATTTCTGTTGAATTTGTCTAATCTGTGCTATGACTTCCCTCTCCACCTGCTCGATATTTTCCGAGGCTAATTGGGCCGAAATGGAAAACACTCCTTGCACTGCTTGGGACATATTACTGGCAGTTATTTGGGAAACTAAGGCCTTTTCTTGGCGCAGAGACTGAAATAATCGCGATACCTTGCCCTGACCAAGAATAGCCGCTAAAACATCGAGAGGATAGGTTTTTTCTAAGTCTCTCAACCCCGGCACTTTCCAAAATAGGATTAAGCGGGCCTGCTGCAAATTTTCATCCTCGTATTCTTGACGGATAATCTCGTTAAAAGGAGCTTCGGGCTGTAGATTAGCGATCGGATGGGAAATAAGCCCAGAATCGCTCTTACTGCCTAAAGTATCTAAAGAATCGCTCACAATAGCCATTAAATCATCTACAGGCAAATTACCCACCACCGCCACCGTCATCCATTCGGGACGATACCAAGTCCGATGAAAATCTCGCATTTGTTGAGCAGTAAGATTTTCAATCACTGCCATCGGACCCAACACCGGACGACGATAGGGTAAAACTTGAAAACAAGTCTCCATGGTGCGATAAAAAGTGCGACGACGGGGATTATCCTGAGAACGACGAATTTCTTCTAAAATAACCTGTCTTTCTCGCTCAAAAGCTTCATCGGGAATTAAAGCTTCTAAAACCACTTCTAGCTGCAGCGGGGCCAGATGGGCGAAGTCCTGCGGGGCAGTGGTAATGTAATAATGGGTGTATTCTTGGCTAGTAGCGGCATTAGTCACCGCTCCCCTCGATTCGATCGCCCGTTCAAATTCGCCACTGTCTAAGTTAGGGGTTCCCTTAAAAACCATGTGTTCGAGAAAATGAGCCATGCCATTGATCTGATCCGATTCTAAGGCCGAGCCGACCTGCAGCCAGACATTGAGATTAACCGCTTCCACCGGTTGACTTTCGGCAATAATCGTTAAACCATTGGCAAGACGGTGCAGAATCGGAGTGTTAAGCGTGGCAGGTTTCCCTAGGATAGCCGTCATTCTTTATTAGTCCTCGGTAATCACTCTGGCAAAAATTGTCACTTTTCTCTATTGTAGTCCCAGACTTTCACAGAGCCAACAAGATCAGGTGTTAGGTGTTAGGATTCAGGAGGCAATGGGCAATAGGCAATAGGCAATGGGCCGCTTTATTCTCCCATCTCCTCACTTCCCCAATTCATAATTCATAATTTATAATTCATAATTCCCCACCTCCCCACCTCCCCACCTCCCCACTTCATAATTCATAATTCATAATTCCCCATCCCCCCACCTCCCCACCTCCCCACTTCCCCACCTCCCCACTTCATAATTCATAATTCTCCTCTTGCCTCTGAGAAAAAAAAATGCTATGATCAAACTAAATCGGGCTTCTACGTTGGTGACTGCCTTTCAAGTTTTTTGATCTATGCTTGATTGTGATAAGGGAGCAAGTAACCAATCCGTGTGGTAGTAAACCGAGCTTGTACTCGGAAACAGAAACGCGGAATATAAGTTCCCACCTGGTTAACCCAGGTCATAAACTTAGGTAAAACGGCGTAGCGGTCTTTGCAAGTTTTTCGAACATATCCGGCAAAACCCAGGCATAGGCCTTGTACCTACTGGGTTTTGCCCTCTTGGTTGGTCAAAAAAGCCAGTATCTATATTTTTTTCTAGATTAAAGACTACTGTTTTCGGTAACGCTTGTCACCGCTAAATTGTGACAATCCGGACTACACTAGGGAGAAATTTATGAATTATTGTTAAGCAATGACTGAAAAACAGCCAAGAGTTGTTGTCATAGGCGGCGGGTTTGCGGGTTTATACACGGCCAAAGCCCTAAAAAACGCCCCCGTTCATGTTACCCTCATCGATAAGCGAAATTTCCATCTTTTTCAGCCCCTCCTCTATCAAGTTGCTACTGGGGCGCTATCTCCGGCCGATATCTCCTCACCTTTGCGCTTAATCCTACGGGGTCATGACAATACAGATATTCTCCTCGATCATGCCATAGATATAGATCCGGTCAAGGGAGAAGTGATCTTGGAAGATCACCCGCCAATCGCCTACGATCAATTAGTTATTGCCACGGGAGTCAGTCATCACTATTTTGGCAATGATCAATGGCAGCCCTACGCTCCTGGGTTAAAAACCATTGAAGACGCAGTAGAAATGCGTCGTCGCATCTATCTCGCTTTCGAGAAGGCCGAGAAAGAAATCGATGCCGAAAAGCGGCAAGCTTTATTAACTTTTGTTATTGTCGGTGGCGGACCGACGGGGGTAGAATTAGCAGGAGCGATCGCTGAAATTGCCCACGGTGCGCTTAGGTCTGATTTCCACCAGATTAACCCCACAGAAGCGAAAATTTTGCTCTTAGAAGGGATGGATCGAGTATTACCCCCCTATGCGCCCGATTTATCCGCTAAAGCTGCCGCTTCTCTCATAAAATTAGGGGTGACAGTGCAAACTAACAGCATCGTTACCAATATTGTTGAAGGTTGTGTCACGGTCCGTCAGGGAGAAAAGACGACAGAAATCGCCGCCGAGACAATTTTATGGGCAGCAGGGGTAAAAGCATCGAGAATGGGGCGAATTTTGGCCGAAAGAACCGGGGTAAATCTCGATCGCGTCGGCCGGGTAATCGTTGAACCCGATTTAAGTATCGCCGGTTATGCCAATATTTTTGTGATCGGGGATCTGGCTAATTTTGCCCATCAGGGAGATAAACCTTTACCCGGAATTGCCCCCGTGGCCATGCAGGAGGGGGAATATCTGGCTAATTTATTAATTTCTCGCCTAAAAGGGCAAACTATTCAACCTTTTCATTATATCGATCGAGGTAGTCTGGCAGTTATCGGCCAAAATGCGGCCGTGGTTGATTTGGGATTTGTCAAGTTTTCCGGGTTTATCGCTTGGTTAGTCTGGGTTTGGGCCCATATTTACTATCTGATCGAATTTGATAATAAATTAGTGGTGATGGTGCAATGGGGTTGGAATTATTTTACCCGCGGTCGTGGCGCTCGTTTGATTACGGGAGAGGGGCAAAATTTAGCCTCGGGACAATTGCCGCAAAATCACAGCCAAAATAATAATCTGGCCGTTTCTAACCCGAAGGAAACTCTCTCTCCACCAATTGTGAAAGTGTGAAAAAATAGCCGTGATTATCCAGTTATCAGTTAGCAGGTAAGAACAATCGATCATGAAAATAGAACGTCCTAATAGTCTAGAAATTACCCCAGAGGAAAGCCAAGAATTAGAATATTTACGGGTGAAAATTGAACGAGCGATTGAAGATGGTGTGATCACAAGAATAGAATTTGAATCGATTAAAATGATCATGTTTTCTAACAAGAAAAACAATCCCGACCAAATCCTTCGGCAAGTGACACTCTATCGCAAGTTAGTCGTTGAAAAACTGAATAATAGCGAACTAATTTTTGAATCTCCCCAATAGGTGGAAATTCCTTTTTTAGCTATTTAGTACTAATGCTCAAACTTTCTTTCCCTTCTTCCCACTCCCAACTATCCTATACCTTTTAAACGGGATTTAGTAAGTAGCTAGACACAATTAATTAGGGTTTGCGGCAAAAAGTACGGGCGAAGCATTCGGATAGAAAATCTCCGGTTTCACCGATAGGTTATTGCCCGAATGCTTCGCCCCTACAGGACTCGGGCTGATGAAGACGCAAGGTTTTTAACGACGATTCTCTCAAAATCTTGCACCTGTTTCGCGAGAAAAGCCATAAAACTCTTACGTTGCCTACATTTCACATTTATTCAGCAAGCCCTAATTATACATATCTAAACACCTCTTGCCTTTTACCTTTTGCCTTTGTTAGCTTATTCTTTTTTGTCGCTACCCGGAAAAGCTCGACCTTGAATATTTTCTAAAGCTGAAACTGCCGCCCTGGAACCGGCGATAATATCTCGTTCTTCTCCCCCTAAATATAAGCGGCCAAAACTGCCCACGGAAGTAACGTGTAGGATATTAATTAAAGCAGCTTTTTCGGCCTGATTAGCAGCGAGGGAAGCGTAGGCGGCCGGTTGCACTTCTAAAACGTATAAAGTCTGTCCTGCCATTAACATCATACCCCGAGAACTACGGTTAATTAATTGGGCTTGGTAAGCGTCAATGTTGCGAATAATTTGACTAGAGACAATTTGCGGTTTCAGACAATCGCGCTGACTAACGCCTAAATACTGCAAAATTGCCTGACCGGCCGCCCTGACCTCTCCCTGACTGCTAGAATGGAGTTCTAAGAGTCCATAGAGTCTTTCTACGAATAGAACCCCCGGACGAACCACGGCGGATTTGAGGGCAATATCGGTGATGCGATTAATCTCGATGCCGGGGGAAATTTCAATCCAGAGGGAAGCATCCCCGGGTAAGGGTAAAAATCCTTGGGCGACTGTACCGATGTAAGCGGCGTGTTGAAGCTGTAAATTGTCAAGATAAACGTAACTGCGAAGTTCTACACCCAAGCTAATTTCTCCCTCTCTGGTCTATCTTAAAAGTTATGGGGACAGCTATAGGTTCTGCCGCCCAATCGATCGCCTTGAGGCTACAGTTAGACCTAAAATGTCTTTAAGTGCCGTTTCTGTCCTCTAGCAAATCCCCATTCCAACCCCGGAGCGACGATTAATCAATCCTTAATTAGGGCTTAGGCATTACCATCTTTCACTATAGTATAGAATTGACGGCCTTTAAATTTGCCTGGGGGAAGGGGTAAAAAACTATAATTATGGGGAAAAACTGAGGGACAACCAGCATGACGATTCTTTTAGGGGGAGATATCGGGGGAACTAAAACAATCCTGCGTTTAGTGGATTGCCAAAACTCATCGGATAGTCCCCAACCCCGGCTAATTACTCTCGATCAAGAAATTTATCCTAGTAAAGAATACCCCGATCTGGTGCCGATCGTCCAGCAGTTTTTGGCCCGACAAACCACTATTCCCCCAGTGGCAAAAGCTTGTTTCGGTATTGCAGGTCCGGTGGTTAACAATAGTTCCGAATTGACTAATTTAAGTTGGTCCCTAACTGGCGCTCGCCTAAGCCGCGAGCTGCAGATTGAGCGAGTAAAATTAATTAATGATTTTGCGGCGATCGGTTATGGGGTGTTAGGATTAGCCCCAGAGGAGCTGCACAATCTACAGTCGGCCCCCGCAGTACCAGAGGCCCCGATTGCGGTTATCGGTGCGGGAACTGGGTTAGGAGAGGGTTTTTTGATCCCTGTCTCGAAGGGTACATATCGGGTGTTTGGTAGTGAGGGTTCCCACGCCGATTTTGCCCCTCGATCGAGTTTAGAATATCAACTATTAAATTATCTCTTGGAACTCTATAATATCGAGCGAATTTCGGTGGAGCGAGTGGTTTCTGGCCCTGGAATCACTTCTATCTATCGATTTCTCCACGATAGTAACTATAGTCAGTCGTCACCGGCCATGGCGGAAATTTACCGTACTTGGTTAGCAGAAATGGGTAAACCGCAAAAAACCGTCGATTTAGCGGCTAAAATTGCCAGTTTTGCCCAAGATGACTCGGATTATCTCTGTGATCAAACCATGAAAATCTTTGTCGAGGCCTACGGTGCGGAAGCGGGCAATTTAGCCCTCAAGTTGCTTCCCTACGGAGGATTATACATCGCGGGAGGGATTGCGGCCAAAAATCTTCCCCTAATGACCGAGGGTAGCTTTATGAAGGCTTTTCGGGCTAAAGGTCGGATGAGGGAGCTATTAAGCAATATTCCCGTTCATATCGTCCTTAATGCCGAAGTGGGACTGATGGGGGCAGTTTCCTGCGCTAGTCAGCTATGAGCGATGGTTTACTGGAGATGGCTAGGGATTATTTTCAGAATAGGATCGCCCCGCAAGCGGCCCAGATTGATCGCGACCCGATCGCCCTACAATTAGCTTTACAGGGTATGGGCGATCACTGTTTGTTAGCTTTGCGTGTTCCCAAAGAATGGGGGGGTGCGGGATGGGAGGAAGGCACCTATCGACAATTCCAAATCCTCGGCGCTCGTTATTCTGGCGCTTTAACTTTTCTGCAAACCCAACACCAAAGCGCCGCTAATCAATTAGCCACCAGCAGTAACCAAGACCTGAAAAAGTTTTATCTCCCCAAAATGGCCTGGGGCGAAAAGCTAGTGGGGGTGGGGTTTTCGCAACTACGTCGTCCGGGGGAACCAATGATGAAAGCGTTTCCCATGACCGGCGGCTATCAACTCCGCGGACAGGTCCCCTGGGTGACGGGATGGGGCTTTTTTGAAGATTTTATCATCGGCGCGACCCTCCCGGACGGGCGATCTCTGTACGGTCTTCTACCGCTGCAGGCTCTCCCTGGTCTGCAATGCAGTCCCCCGATGAAATTATTATCGATGAGTGGGACTAATACGGTGAGCCTTACCATACAAGACTACTTTTTGTCAAGGGATTTTATTGTTAGTTTACAACCAGCGGCGGCGATCGAGGCCAGCGATCAAAAAAATGTTCTCCATCACGGTTTTCATGCCCTTGGCTGTGCTTGGGCGGGCTTAGATGTCATTTTGGGTGTTTATCGACAAAAGGGGCTAGAAAGCCTAAAAAATGCCCATCAACAGCTAGAAAAGGCCCTACTGTCCTGTCAAGAAAAAATGTTAAATTCCCACCAGGCCAGTTTTGCCGACCAACTGCACTGGCGCGGTCGGGCGATTAATTTGGCTCTACAATGCGCTCAAGGGGCAGTGATTGCCTCCGGTGGGGCGGCAAATATTTTTGATCATCCGGCGGGGCGAGTCTATCGGGAAGCTTTGCAGTTTAGCGTTTCTGGACAAACCGGCGCGGTGATGGAAAACAGCCTAGGGCAGTTGCTCTGGCTGGGGGGTCAATGCTATGATTAGGGAGAATTTTGCGGGTATAGTTCAGTGGTAGAACGTCACCTTCCCAAGGTGAATGTCGCGCGTTCGAGTCGCGTTACCCGCTTCTGAGGACAATTGATGTAATATATCAATTAGCTGGTAAGATGGGCATGAACAAGTTAACCCCTTTGGCTGTTAACCGTCCCGTCAAGCCGTCCTAGGGTAAAGATAATCCTATCGCTACCATGAAACTAATTATCGGGGGACGTTACCAAGTTATTAAACCCCTAAGTCAAGGGGCTTTCGGTCAAACTTTTCTAGCCCAAGATAACTATCGCCAGGGCTGTCCTCAATGTGTGGTCAAACAGTTAATCCCGCAAGTGGTTAACGAAGTTACTATAGCATTATTTGAGAGTGAGGCCAGAGCTTTAGAAAAACTCGGCCATCATCCTCAAATACCGCAATTTTTCGCCAGTTTTCAGGAAAATAATTCCTTTTATATTGTTCAAGAATTTATCGATGGTCACGATCTTAGTCAAGAAATCTCTAAGGGTAAGCGTTTAGAAGAGAGTCAGGTAATTCAGTTATTAAAAGATATCTTGGAAGTTCTCGCTTTTGTCCATCAAAATAACATTATTCACCGAGATATCAAACCCCATAATATTATCCGTCGCCAAGAGGGGAAGCTAGTTTTAATCGACTTTGGTGGAGTCAAACAAGTGGGGACTCAATGGCTAAAAGCCAAACAGACCAGTGTTTCGATTGGGATTGGCACCCCCGGTTATATGCCTAGTGAACAGGCGCAAAATAAACCGCGATTGTCTAGCGATGTCTATGCCGTGGGAATCATCGCTATTCAAGCCTTAACCGGTCTCAAACCGACGCAATTTCCCGAAGATGCCGAAACCGGAGAAATCGCTTGGCGCAATCAGGCCGATGTTAGCGATGATCTAGCGGTTATTATCGATAAAATGACCCGTTATGACTGGCGCCAACGCTTTCCCTCGGCAGTAGAAGTTTTAGATGCCATAAAAGAGTTGCTGCAATTGCGTCAACAACAAGCTTTAGTGCAGCAAATTTCAGCAGAGGATTTGTTTTATCGCGGTAACGCCCATCTCGATTTGAGGCAGTATCGCGAAGCAGTTCAACTGTATCAGCAGTCCCTGCGGAAAAAGCCCAATTTTGTCAATGCTTGGTACAATCGCGGTCTGGCCCTGCAACGATTGGGGCGTTTTCCTGAAGCTTTAGGGTCTTTTAATCAGGTAATTCAATTAGAGACTAATAATGCTCGGGCTTGGTTTTATCGCGGCATCGCTTTGGCCAATTTACGACAAATCAGCGATGCGATCGCATCTTGGGATAAGGCAATTCAACTGCAGCCAGATTATCTGGAAGCATGGCATTACAAGGGCATGATTTTATGTCGGATGCAACATTACACGGAAGGTCTAGCGGCTTATAATCAAGCCCTGGCGATTAAATCCGATGCTAATGTCTGGTTTAGTAAAGGCGAAGCTTTACGGGAATTAGAACGACTCAGTGAAGCGGTCGCCGCTTATAATAAGGCTTTACAGTTACAATCGCAAGACGCTGAGGCATGGTATCAACGGGGTTGTTGTCTCTACAAGTTAAAATGTTTCTCGGAAGCGGTGGTTTCCTTTAACCAAACCCTACGACTACAGCCTAGCCATCAATTCGCTCTCCAACAACGGAATTTAGCCCTTAATCACCTGAAATTGTAGGCAGCAAGTCAGCATTTTTGCCGATTAATCCCCTTCCCCTCGCCCTTGGTTTGGGAAGTAGGCAGTGGGGCCGAAGATTTTGATCCTCATTCAGTGGCTCTTTCCTGCCGACATTCCGCACATCTTCATATACCTTTATACCCACATTCCCCAAGATGTTTTGACGAAAAAGCTTCATTGTAGAAACTACTATTGAGAACATTTTCAATAATTGATTTTTTCTGAGAAAACAAATTATACCAATTCTCCAAAGTCTGACTACAGAAGTTTAATCCCCCTAAATCCCCCTTTTTAAGGGGGACTTAAATTCGATGTGTAGTTTTCATTTAGAGAAATGGTAAGTACCTAAGCAAAATTAATTATACATATCTAACCGCCTCTTGCCTCTTGCCTCTTGCCTCTTGCCGGCTCTCCCAGGTTTGGTGGGTAAAATGTATTCTAAGATACATTCCTCAAGAGCGAGGGAGTGGAAGGAACCACTCCGGACACAGAGGACACAAAGATCGATCGATCCTATATAAGTTAAACTGATCACACAGAACCTAGAAGAGCCTCTTGCCTTTTGCCTATCTTCACTAGGAAATTAATTTTGCACGACTACTTATTACAATTCTTCCCCTTGATGAAAATCGATCATTGTAGCTACAATCTTTACTGGCAAAGGGTTGTAAGCAATGTATTACTAAAAATTATCAATTGAATGTTAAGAAGTGCCGAAGGTGGATTCCTGGCGGGACTTTCATTTTTCCTAAGGATTCAGGTCAGGGGATTGACAAAAACCGAAAAAAGTCTAGATTGAGAGCTACTAGACAGAGACAGCCTGAAAAACCTGACCCCAGAACAACTGGTGAAGATGGTACTGAAATCACAGGAGTTAGTAGTCAAACAAGGCGAAACCATCGAGAAGCTGAAGGGTTATCTAGGGTTTGCGGCAAAAAGTTTGTTGGTGGGGGCAGGGTGTGGGGTTTTACCGATTTTCATCTGGTCAATCAGCCTAGCGATCGCTTGTTATCCGCCCGCACATCATAGCATAACTGTGGTTAATTGTCAATAAAATTGTCCCCACTACTACAGACACTTTTATCCCGGTGGGGGCAAATTGGGGGGATAATAAAGCCCGAAAATAGCCGATAATCCCTTTCATTGCCTATAAATCGCACTCTATCAGGCGAGTAAAACAAAAAGTCACCATTTTTAACCCGTAGGGAGACTTCCACCAGAGAGCGGGAAAACAGCCTTCCGGAGCTGCGAGACTAAAATCCCAGTGATCATAATCATCGATACGCCACTGATCTTTGTTGCGCCATCCCACCAATTCTCCAAATTTTTTAATCGTTTCCGCATCTTGGGTTCGCAGGGTGTTAATATCACCCCCAGCGGCAAAATATAACTTCACCTGAGCGCTAAAACCGAAATGATCGCCGCTATAATTTTTCCAAAGGCGATCGAGTACGCGAATCACATTAACGGGAAACCGCATCATATCCTCTGGGGTTAAAGTATCGCGGGTTCTGCCGGCAGCTTCGAGGATAACTCGGAGGGTTTCTGCGTCTGCCTCCCTAAAGTTCCCCTCAGCTAGGAATTGCTGTAATTTACCATAGCGCTCGATGTCCGGTACTAACATCTGCCGCGCTTCGATGAGGGCAACCCGTTCGCTCAAAGATTGCAATTGAGCTAAAATATCCTGAAGTTGGGGGTTAATATCTGACATAAATCTAAGGGGTTTGTTGACTACAAAAATTACCGATTTATCGGCAAAATAATCATTGATTTACCGCTTCTAATCGCGACTTAACAAAGCGATTCATCCATGCTTCTAGATAGATGCGATTGGCTTTTTTTTCTTTTAAATCTGTGGTAGTTAAAGGGTAAGGTGCTAATCCTTGAATGGCTGCCGTTGTCACACAAAACATCGACTTCTGAAAAGTTTCGCAGATCTGGACTAATAAATCCTCCTCCTGACGAAAACTCTTTTTATAAATGTCGTGCAGATAATCTGGTAAAAAGTGACGCATATCCTGCATTAATAGCGTGGGAGGAATTCCTGCACCCCCTATGGGTAAAGGATCCGCATACAAAGCACCATAGGCAAACATTCCTTGATCGTAGGGAATTTGATAGGCTTGGGCATTATAGGAAATTGTACCGGGGAAAGGTGTTCCGCGAAAGAAAACCGCCTCAACGTAGGGGATTGCCGTATCCGCAAGAAAGGTTAATCCTGCCGATTTGGGGATCAAATCATAGGTTTGTCCTTTGATTTTTACCTGATAGACAATTGGGTTACTAGCATTATCGACTAAATTTTTCTTAATGTGTGCCACCACTTCGGGAATATTAGTAATTTTTCCGGCATCGTAGAGATCGGATAAACTTAAAAAGGTATCGGCCATAATTCGCCAAAATTGACCTAAACCACTATAGTAGGCCATCATTCGCATTTGTTCTGGCAAAAATTCAGGAAAGGCTTTATTTAAAATTAACACTAGGGGATTATTCCTAAATTTAGCTTGAATAACCTTGGCTGTCACTTCCCGAAAAGCACCACTATCTGCATAACTATCTAAACCACCCCCACCATGCCAAAACATGGCTTTCATACAGTATTCAGCATACTCAAAATTAATGCGATCGTGCCACCAGTGTTGTAGTAATTTCTGCCAAGATACTTGACCATTAAAATATTTAAAGAAAGGGAAAAAAACCAAAAACTGATTTTCCGCAATATAAATTAAATTTTTGGAATAAGCATCTAACACCACTCCGTAACTTTTCAGGATACCCACTACCTCGATCAAATTCTGGGGAGTATCTTTTAACAATGCTTCCCCAGCCGTGAGACGATCAATATAGGATGCTAGGGGATGAGAGGAGGACTTGACAGGGATAGTGACCATGCTAGAAGCTTGATAAAATAACTTTCCTCATCTATTTTAACGCATAAAAGCACAACCAATTGGCGGCGGTGGCACGGCGAGTCATGCGGGGATTGAATTCGCCAATTTTATAACCGGTAAACCCCAATTTATCTTTTAATAATTGTTTATTTTCTGGCAAGATCGATCGAGTTAATTTTACTGTTGGGGGACGATTGGCAATAAAATCCGGGGGTTCGGGATATTCACGGCGCCAACCTTCCTCTACTTGACTATTATCCCATTTTCCTTGACTTTCATCGTAGCGATAACCTAAACTTTGCCAGACCAATCTATTAACGGTTTCGTCGTCAATTTCATCGTTAATAATCGCCAAAATTGTTTCTATATTTAATTCTGGTAGTTCCATAGATCAAGTCAATAGCAGATGGGAAGTGGGGAAGTGGGGAAGTGGGGAAGTGGGGAAGTGGGGAAGCTGTCTCATCACCCTATCACCCCAAAACCCTATCACCCTATCTCCTGACGACCGACTCCTGCCTGCGGTTAAAATAACTGGTGAACAACATCATTGATCATCGCGTAAGCGTAGCCTATTTTGCCTCCTTCTAACGCCAAAATTATTTTTATTTTAACTATCGGTGTGGTGTCGGTTTCTGCATCGGCAATTTTTATCCGGTTAGCGATCGAAGCGGTAGGTAATGCTACGATCGCATTTAGTTTATTTTTAGCGACTTCTCGTCTGATCTTGGCTTCCGTTGTCCTAATTCCGAACTGGTTTACCTTATCACGCCAAAAAGTCCCCATTCAAGCCTATTATTACGCAGTGGGGGCAGGATTTTGTTTAGCTCTCCATTTTGCTACTTGGATTAGTTCTCTATCCTACACCTCGATCGCCGCTTCTACCACTTTAGTCACTACTAATCCCCTCTGGGTTTCCCTGTTGGGTTGGTGGTGGTTTCGAGAAAAACCGAGCAAATTAACCTTTATAGGCATTTTTGTGGCTCTAACGGGGGGATTATTGATTGTTTTAGCCGATCGAGATGTCAGTAGTTCTTATCCTAACCCTTTATTGGGCAATAGCTTGGCTTTAATGGGGGCAATTCTCGTCAGTGGTTATATTCTCCTCGGACGGGAAGCACAAAGAAAGGGCTTAAATATTAAGAATTATATAACTGTAGCCTACACTACCGCAGGATTAGCCTTATTACCTTCTGTTTTTTTATTTGGTCAAGATTACGAAAGCTATCCCCTATCCGTGTATGTTTATGTGTTAATGATGGCGATTTTTCCGCAATTAATCGGTCATACTAGCTTTAACTGGGCTTTGCGATGGGTAGCACCGACAATAGTAACCATGGTAATTTTATTAGAGCCAATTGCCGCTAGTCTGTTAGGAGTGTTCATTTTTGGTGAAATACCAGCCCAAGAAGTCATTTATGGCGGATTAATTCTGTTAATCGGCGTAGGCATTGCTATTTTAGGCGGATAAGCTGTTGGTGTCTCTAAATTACCGGTTAAGACTGAATGGGAGCGGGGAGCAGCGAGCGGAATGTAGAAGTTGACCCTATTCACCCTATCAGTTTAGACGGAAAGGATGAATAGAAAAACCTTCAAACATCGGGCATTTTTCAGATAGGCCAACACCAAACACTCGAACTTGTCGCCCATGTCCCGTTTAGATGTTGGCGCCTCTCTAAATTCGTTGAGAATGTCCTGAATGGTCACTGCCGTCTAACGTCCTTGTAAGCTAAGACGGATTTAAATCGCTTATTCTCAGATTATGCCCCGATGGCGAGCGCAATCTAGACCACGAATGCAAAGATTTGTAAAATTGTAGCTTTTGATCCCACTTTCCGCAATTCTTAACATTCAATTGATAATTTTTACTAATATATTGCTTAAAACCTGTTGCCAGTAAGGACTATAGCTACAATGATTAATTTTTATCAAGGTGAAGAATTATATTTTTTTCTCAGAAAAAATCAATTATTGAAAATGTTCTCAATAGTAGTTTCTACAATGAAGGTTTTTCGGCTCTTCTCGAATTTGTGTGATAATTTTTGCTTAGGGAATCCTGAAGTGCTTATCGGGCATAACTTTTAGGACTATTGTGGGGAAGAAACTATCAGTATAAAACTCGTTTCCACACAGAAATCAGAAGAGCCGTTTTTCTTCAGAACATCTTGGGGGATGTAAAAAAATATAAAAGTATATGAAAATGTGCGGAATGTCGGGTTGATATTTTTACGGGTTGTGTATTCTTTGGTTTTCTTCCTTTGGAGTTTTTCAGATTATTCTAAAGATAGATTTACTAAGAATAGACAGTATTTATCGTTTAGCCGTCTGCCATTGGCGTTGGGTGGGGTTGTTGCTTGACCCAAGCTGCGAGGGGGGCGAGATCATTTTAATTCATTTAATTTAGCGGAGTAGCATTAACATGATTTTGAATTAGGCGAGAAAGTTATTGGCTCTCTTAGGTTTGGTGGGCAAAATGTATTCTAAGATACATTCTTCCTAGCGAGCGAGTGGAAGGAACCACAAAGACACAAAGGACACAAAGATTGATCGATCCTATATAAGTTAAACTTATCACACAGAACCTAGA
>NZ_JBHFLL010000194.1:0-2784 GCF_041928595.1 Microcystis sp. BLCC-F209 | reverse complement strand
TCTAGGTTCTGTGTGATAAGTTTAATTGACATAGGATCGATCGATCTTTGTGTCCTTTGTGTCTTTGTGGTTCGTTCCACCCCCTCGCTCTTGAGAAATGTATCTTAAAATACATTTTACCCACCAAAGCTGGGAGAGCCAGCAGTTTTCTCCTAAGTATTAAATCGCTCAACCCAACCTACAAGCTGAAGAATAATAATTCAATTTGTATTTGTGCTACTTTAAAAATATGAAAGCAACGATCCGAAACGTTAAAATTAGCGAAATCCCCACAGCGATCGAGCAGTTAGGTTTGTCTGCTCATGCGTGTGTCGATTTCACAATCGAGAATCATGAGATGACGGGAAACGAAGAGGAAGAAACCACCCAAGCCTTGATGGAAGTGGTGAATGAAATTCGTGCTTATGCTAAGAGTCAGGGATTGACTGATGAGAAGTTGGAAGAGCTTTTAGTAGATGAATCGTGAACCCATAGTTATCGATACGAACGTCTTTATAAGCTTCGCCTTAAGCAGTACGACAACACCAGCTTTGGCTGTAGAATACGCGATTAATAACTTTATTATTCTGCAAAGTCCCGCAACTATATGCGAGTTGGTCACAAAACTTCTTCTCCCAAAGTTCGAGAGGTACATTACACTGGAGCAGCGCCAACAACTGCTAGTAAGAATCAGCAATTCTCATTTTGAAATAAATAGAGCATTAACCCCGATTTTGGCATTGAAAATATAGTACGAAAAAACTATTAAGGAATTATTCCAGAGGATAAACTTACTCGTTATCTTCTCGTATTCAGAGACAAAGATGACAAATCAAAATTTTTAGCACAAGCAGGATTTCCTCTCGATAATGCGGCCAGTTTGCCAAAAGCGATTATTCAGCTAATTACCGTAGAAGATGCGATCAAAGATGGTAAAAATGAATACGGTATCTTTTATCGAGTTGAAGGAATGCTAGAAGGAGTTAACGGAATCAATTTAGCAGTGGTTACAATATGGATACTGCTATACATTGACGACTGTTTTCAGTTTGTTACTCTCAAGCCCCGAAAGGATAGATAATTATGGATGTTAGATTATACGATCATGTGGTTCTTTGTCTTGATGTTCCCGAAGACAATCTAAAATCGGGAGATGTGGCAGTATTAGTGGATTTAATCCCCCATCCTAGCAATGGCGAAATGGGAGCAATTTTAGAGGTTTTTAACGCTCTCGGTGAGTCAATTTCAGTAGTTACTGTGCCAATTTCGGCGATTAAACCCCTACAAGCAAATGAAATATTTACCGTCCGCTCTTTAGTGAAAGTTGAGTAATTTAAAATCAAAGAGAATGTCCCTATCGCTACAATCTCAACTATCGATGAATCTCCTGAAAGATAGCAAAAAAATTTGTTTTATTGACCTCTTTTGTGGTTTGGGAGGGTTTCGAGTGGCGATTGAACAAGTTTGTCGCCAAAAAAACTTAGAATCTGATTGTGTTTTTTCCTGTGATATAGATAAAGACGCTCGGGCAATTTATCAGGCTAATTTTGGCGACCAACCCCAGGGAGATATTACCGAAATTGCTGCCCTAGATATTCCCAATCATGATATTTTAATGGCGGGATTTCCCTGTCAACCCTTTAGTATTTGTGGTGATTTAAAGGGTTTTGAAGATACCAGAGGCACGCTATTTTTTGAGATTGCCCGTATTTTAAAAGTCAAACAACCCGCAGCATTTATTCTGGAAAATGTCAAGCAATTGCAGGGACATCAACAGGGAAAAACCTTGCAAGTTATTCTCGATACTCTGCAAGATTTAGATTACTATACCGATTATCGGGTTTTGAATGCGCTTAATTTTGGTTTACCGCAAAAACGGGAACGGATTTTTATCGTTGGTTTCCGAGAATCGCGGCGTTTTATCTGGCCAAAACCAGCTTTATCTAGAACAAGTTTAACGGAAATATTAGAGGAAAATGTCTCGGATTTTTATTATGCTTCCGCCAGAATTCAAAAAAGTCGCCTTCTGAAAAGAGAGGGAAAAAAACCTTATAGTGAACCGACCATCTGGCACGAAAATAAAGGAGGTAATGTCAGTGCTTATCCCTATTCCTGTGCCTTGCGAGCGGGAGCATCCTATAATTATTTGTTAGTGGAGGGGAAAAGACGTTTAACAGAAAGAGAAATGCTACGTTTACAAGGGTTTCCCGATGATTATCAAATTGTCGGCAGTTATCAAACTATGCGAAAATTAACGGGTAATAGTGTAGCGATTTCCTGCGTAGCTGCTGTGGTTAATTCTGTAATCGAGTCTTGGTTAGATGTTGAGCAAGCATCAACTAATTCATTCTCGTTCAATCGAACTACTCAATTAAGTTTATTTTCGACTCAGGAGTTTTAGATAGTGGTAAGTATTCAAGACGCTTTTAATTGCCTATATAGACAGTCAAACCCTAAGAGATTATAGCTTGTTTGAGTCCTAATTTATGTCTCTAAAATTAGCTGACCCATTGCCTTGAGAATTTGGAGCAGATTAATTGCTGATTCAGGATACATTAAATTAACTTCTGGCATTATTTGATAAGTGGGGTTAGTTTCTTGTCTGAGATAGACGAACATAGGGGTAGGTAGGCGTTAAAAATTATCAGATGCCCCCCTCTGTCCTTTAGTCACATCTTTCTTAACATTTCAAACCTTTGTGGCACAAGGCTTTCAAGACTCGGTTAACAATTTGTAATATTCCTTGTTGACACCCTTACTGACAAAGAAAAAACTGAAATCAAGTCAGGATAAGGGTTGGAGTGC
>NZ_JBHFLL010000193.1:0-1909 GCF_041928595.1 Microcystis sp. BLCC-F209 | reverse complement strand
TCTAAGACCTTAAAATCGGGAAAATCGACTACATATTGACTAATTGCTTCTCTTTTTGGCTTTGAATAAGAAAAAATTACAATCGGATAAATCGGTAAGACAAATTTCTCATGAAAGCGAGCAAAATAAGTAAACATTCGCGGGTTAAACCACTGGCGGGAACTTTGCTGCGCCTCCAGATGAATCAGAAAGAAAGATTCTTTTCCTCGAAACCTAACTTGTGCTACTAAGTCGCTTTCATACTTTTCTCCTTCGGTGACATCGGTAAATACTTCTTTGTCTAAAAAAGTAATCGAGTCCCTATCTAAATAATCTATCAATTGAGGAAAAAATAACTCGATAAATTCGACAAAAAAGGTGGAGATTAACTCCTTAAATAAGCGATCATGGTCAATATTATTAGTCATGTAATATCATCTTAACTAATCTGGGCGGTGAGTGACTAATTTTCTATATTATATTCTCAGAAGTCGGTTTTGGCAACAGATTGTTATGACCTTACCCCTTTAACCTAATTTCAGAAAACGGGTTTCTTGAAGAAACCCGTTTTCTAGGTGACTTAAAGAAAGTTAGGTATATAAATTATGAATGGGGAATGGGGAAACAGGGAAGTCGAAAACCTCAAGCTAATTGGGAATAATAATATTAATGGTACAGGTAACGCTGGTGACAATAAAATGACCAGTAATAGCGGTAACAATATCCTCGCTGGCGCTAATGGTAACGATATTTACTGTTTTAATGTTTCAACCCCATCAGGAAGCGATACCATCTAAGAAACTACCACCGGCGGTATCGATACCCTCGACTTAACTGGGACAAATACCGCAGTACGAGTAAACTTAGGGGTTCCTACAACCCAAACCGCCGTCACCAATCATCTAAAATTGACTTTTCCGCAAATAACACTATTGAAAATATTATTGACCATACCAGTAATGCTCGACTAACTAGAAATAGCCTTAATAATACTCTAACTGGTGGTGATGGCAATGGATCAATTAACCGGCCAAGACGGAAACGATAGTTTAATTGCTGGTTGAGGTAATGATTTACTCACCGGTGGTAATGGTAGCGATAATTTTATCTTCAACAGTAGCAATTTGGCAATCGAGGCGATCGGCGATTTCAGCCCGGGGAGTGATAAAATAGTATTGAGTAGAGCCATATTTACCCCCTGACAAAAAGATGAAGTATGCTTGGATTTGACATCATTTCTGGAAGACTGGCTACCGTTCCCTGTTCTCCAAAACCAGAGACTTCCTACCTCACCATTGGGATAACTGCTGTAACTGAAATAACAGACTAATGAAAAAGATAATATTGATTTTACTATTAGCTTGGCTTTTAGTTGCTAACCTGAATACCCAGGGGGTTTTAGCAGTGACGATCGATTTTCAATGGTTGGGAAATCAAGGTTATACAGCTAAAGGTTCTTTTAGTTATGATGAAAAAACGGCCCCGACTATCTTTTCAGAACAAGGTTCGGGAAAAATGCAAGTTTTAGAAGATTTTCAGGTATCTTTTTATGATAACAGTGGTCAAGAGATCGCTAAATACGATAATGTTAGCGAGGGAATTTCCTCAGCTAATTATTTTCAGTTTAATTTTAATACAAAAACCGGTCAAGTTTTTGGCTCGATCGATCTTGGGGGTGAAGGGATGGGGGAAATCTATCTTCAAGGGGTGGTTAAGGATAATTTGGCACTGTTGCGGGTGGAGTCGGTAGATCTGGTCATCGATGAGGATGATTCACCAGAAATTATTGTGGCTCTTCGTTACTTGGTATGGTTCGATAGGGGAGCATAAATCGACTAAATCCTTATCTGGCAAGAGACTTAATTGATTAGTTCGCTCTAGATCAAAAACAATTGACAAAAATCGCCAAATGTCTTTCTCTATAAGAGTT
>NZ_JBHFLL010000192.1:0-12389 GCF_041928595.1 Microcystis sp. BLCC-F209 | reverse complement strand
TTATCAGTTATCAGTTATCAGTTATCAGTTATCAGTTATCAGTTATCAGTTATCAGTTATCAGTTATCAGTTATCAGTTATCAGTTATCAGTTATCAGTTATCAGTTATCAGTTATCAGTTATCAGTTATCAGTTACCAGTTATCAGTTATCAGTTATCAGTTATCAGAAGATTGCTTTTATTTATTCTTCCCAATTCATAATTCATAATTCATAATTCATAATTCATAATTCATAATTCCTTCTCCCGTTCTAGTTATCTGTCATTTGTCAAGTAAATAAATCTAAAATTTTGGCTAATTTTTGGACACCTCTCCATACTCGTCTGGAAACCACGGTGAAAAAGGGACAATTACTACCTAAAAATGCGTCTCTGTTAGTGGCATTATCGGCAGGTCAGGATTCCCTCTGTTTGGGTCAATTATTGCTGGATTTGCGCTCTCGTTGGGGTTGGCACTTGGCGATCGCTCACTGTGATCACCGTTGGTCTTGCGACCGAGGATTAGTGGCTCATGTGCAGAAAATCGCCGAAATTTGGCAATTACCCGTTTATATTGCCACCGCACCCCCCATGGCGGAAACGGAAGCCAAGGCCCGACAATGGCGTTATCAAGCTTTACAAACAATCGCCCAAGAACAGGGTTTTAATTATCTTCTCACGGCACACACGAGGAGCGATCGAGCGGAAACTTTTCTTTATAATCTCACGCGCGGAGCCGGTAGTGATGGACTTTCTGCCTTAACTTGGTGGACAAGTTTAACCCCGGATATTTTTTTAGTCCGTCCCCTCTTAAATGTCACTCGCGAGGAAACTTTCGCTTTTTGTCAAAGTCGAGAATTACCGATCTGGTACGATCAAGCTAATGAGAATTTACGCTATGCTCGCAATCGCATCCGTCGGGAATTATTACCCTACCTGCAAACTAATTTAAATCCCCAAATTGAAAAACATCTCGCCCAAACTGCTGAAATTTTGGAAGCAGAAAGCGATTATTTAGATAGTATTGCCCGGGATATTTTTCGTCAGGTTATCGATCTAGATCAACAAAGACTCGATCGCTCCCCTTTACAAATTCTACCTCTAGCGATACAAAGACGAGTGATTCGTTTATTTTTGGCTCAATATTTACCCTCATCGCCTAATTTTGCCGAAGTTGAGTCAGTGGTTAATCTCATTACTGGTGTTAATCGCGATGCCACTTCTTCCTTAACTGGCAAAATCCGGGTAGAAGTACAACAAAATTGGCTATATATCAGTTATCAGTGATCAGTTATCAGTTATCAGATTACAGTTTTAAGTGGACAGTGTTAGGGGAAAAATTCGCTACTTTCTTTTCACTGATTACTGATTACTGTTCACTGAAAAGCCCCATCTCCCCATTCTAGTTATCTCTAGCTAACTTTTACAGCAATTAGTTTAAGGATAAACTAAAATAGTAATACAATTAAACTAAAAATAAAATTGGCGGGGCATAATGAGCGAAACTAAAGTAATTAATCGAGAAAATTTACTGGTAAATCTCCGGCAACAACTGCGAGCCGGACAACAGGAATTAGCCGATTGGCAAGGGGGAAAAATGGCCATTTCTGCGGTGCCGGGGGCGGGAAAATCCCACAGTTTAGCCGTAGCTGCCGCTATGGTTATTGCTCGTGAGCAACTTCATGCTAAAAAACAGTTAATTATTGTCACGTACACCCGCTCGGCTGCCGCTAGTATTAAAGCTAAAATTAAACAACGCTTGCAAGATTTACAACTTTCAGCCCAAGGTTTTAGCGTCCAAACTCTGCACGGACTGGCCCTACAATTAGCCCGTCGTTACCCGGAATTATCGGGATTAGACCTCGAATCTTCTACCTTAGTTATTCCGACTCCTAGCCACAGAATTATTAGAAACTCGGTGGAAAAATGGCTAATTGCTGACCCAATTCGTTATCAAAAGTTATTAGAAGGAGTGGAATTTGATGGGGAGGAAACAGAAAGATTACGCCGTCAATCGGTGCTGAGAACCGAAATTTTACCTAGTCTTGCCTATACGGCCATTCATGAGCTAAAAAGTTCGGGATTATCACCGCAGCAAGTCTGGGAATTAAGCCACTATACCGACGATAATTATCAAATTCTCGCTATTGCTAGTGGTTTGTACCAACAGTATGAAATCCTGATGCGTCAGAAAAACTATATAGATTATGATGACATGATTTTAGGAGCCTTGCGAGTATTAGAGGAAGAAAAAATTCGCCGACAATGGCAAAAATCTGTCTTTGGAGTCTTTGAAGATGAGGCACAGGATTCTAGTCCTCTCCAAGAAAAATTAATTACTATTTTAGCAAAAAATAATGACGGGGAAATACCTAATTTAATTCGCGTCGGCGATCCCAATCAAGCCATTAATTCTACCTTTACCCCCGCCGATCCTGTTTACTTTAATTGGTTTTGTGAAAGTTGTCAAAGCGAAGGCAATTTATCGACTATGAACCAAGCAGGTCGCAGCAATACTAAAATTATTGAAGCTGCTAATTTAGTGTTACAATGGGTCGATCGAGATTGGAAACAGGGAAAAGATAATCATAAAGTTACCGAGGCTCCTTTTCGGGTTCAAGCGATTCTTCCCGTCAGCGCTGAAGATCCCCAACCTAATCCAGTCAAGGAGGGAAAAGGATTAGAAATTTATCAACCTGATGATATTTATCAAACAGTGGAATTAATTGAAAAACGTCTAGTTAAATTACTCCAAGAAAACCCTCAACATAATGGGGCTATCCTCGTTAGAGAAAATCGACAGGGACACTTTTTTGCTCAAAAATTTGCCCATTTTTACAAAAGTTATCAAATCAGAATTTTTGAAGCTAACGAGATTGATCGCTTTTCCCAAATTCCCGCCGAAATGCTGAAACTATTAGCTTTTGTCGAACGTCCCCACTCTCCCGATTATCTGAAAGCGGCTTTAGAAGTGCTACAATTGAGGGGTTTAATTACTGCCCAAGACTTAAATCCTTTAGTTACCTATCCCGAACAATTTCTCTATCCCACTCCCCTCGATCCCGAACTCAAATCTAACGAAAAAATCGCCCGTCGTTATTGCTGCAGTTTACTAAAAGCTAGATTAGAATTACCCCATTATCAACTCCTATCTTTTTTCGCTATGACTCTCCAATATTCAGGGTCAGAATTAGCAACTTTGCAAAAATTAACCGCCCGTATTTATCAGGAAACTGCTGGTAATAGTTCTCTGAAAAACACAATTAATACTCTTAATGAAATTATCGCCTCTGAGCGCTTTGAAGGGGTGGAAGAAGATAACGACGATTGTTATACTCGTCCCGGACAACTGACGATTATTACTATGCACAAAGCCAAGGGTTTAGACTGGGATTATGTTTTTATTCCCTTTCTTCACGAAGATATTATTCCTGGCAAACCTTGGGTTCCCAATGGGGCGAAATTTTTGGGAGATTTTACCCTCGCAGAAGTAGCCCGGGCGCAAATTCGAGCAGCGGTTCATCAACGCTATTTAAACCCCGACAGCATACCAATTATTCCCCCACCTTTAAGTGCTTGGTTAGAAGCTGGACAACTTAAAAAAGCTGAAGAATACCGACTTTTGTATGTAGCGATGACACGAGCAAAAAGACTTTTATGGATGTCGAGTGAAAAAAAAGCTCCCTTCCGTTGGAACACTTTTCGCGGAGACGAAAGTAGTCAATTACAGGATAAAAATCCCTGTCCTGTCTTTCCTGTTTTAATCAATGCTTTCCCCGATTCTTTCTGTGTTTAACTGTTGCTGCAGCGTCCGCGGATAAAGAATTAGGAAGACAAACCACCACAGGAGTATGGGAATAGATAGGAGTAGAGTTAACCAGAGACGCTGGGTTAAAAACCAACAGCCGGCAATCAGGGCAATTCCTGTCAATAAAATCGACCAAGGTTGACACCAACGGGGTTTGTTGTCCCAAACGTTATCGGATTTCGAGTTAGACATTAGTTAAGGGGCGGTAATTTACTAACTTGATTTTATCGTACCTGACTATTCAGATCACTGCTATAATTTTGGGAAATTCTAAGTAGGTGGGTGGAATTAAATATAAAATGAACGTAGGTTGGGTTGAAGCATGAAACCCAACGCCCGCATGGGTTACGCTACCGCTAACCCATCCTACAAATAATTGTGCCTACCTACTTATCAATAGATTTTCTTATCTCTAGACAAACTAAGCTAAATTTTCCTATGATTGATGTCTTTTATCCGATTCCCAAGCTGTTAGATACTATTCTGACGGAGATTTATGCCGAAAATCGCCGTAAACATGAAGAAAGAATGGCCGAATTACAAATAATCTCTAATTCGTCCCTTCGCGATGCCTACGCCCAACAGCTATTATTAGATCGATTTCTTGCTCCCGTGGAAAATGCTCAACATAGCATTCAAAATGCCGCTAAACACGCTCAGTACATGGCAGAAGTAGTTAATTATTATCATCGTGACCATGGCTGTAGTCAAGAGCAAGCTCAAGAAATATCCCGTCAATTTCGGGCTTTAGCGGTTAAAATTTCTCAAATTGACTCTCTTTACGATTTAAAAATCATTTATCAAGTGGTTACTGTTTTCACCCAGCAATTATCAAGATTTAAACACCGAGAAAGAAATTATTCTTGGGAAAGGGAAATCAGAAAGGGTATTTTAGATCCCTTAAATACCTGCATTGCTGTGGAGAAAAATTTTCAAAGACGGGTAGCTTTGATGACTGGTGAACACCCATCAGCTAGGGTAATGGGATTATTAGAGTCAGAATAGACAAACTGACTCTACGGACATTTTTGGGGGAGTTTTAATACAAACTCCCCGCAATCATAGCCGCTAATAAAATAAAACCGACCCAAACATTTTGACCGAACATTTGACCATAAACTGGTTTGGGTAAATCCGATTGACGTAACAGCCGGTATTGACGCAACCAAGCGATCGCCGCTAGACCCAACCCTAGCCAAAAAGAGGCTGATAACTGCATTTTTTGCCCCTCCCAAGCCAATAAACCTACTGTTAGGGCAAAAAAGACCCCCACGGCTTCCGTGGCGTATTTGCCGAAAAATATGGCACTAGAGTTAATACCAACCTTGAGATCATCCTCTCGATCGGACAGAGCATAAATTGTATCAAATGCCAATGTCCAAAAAATCACCGCTCCCCATAATATAAATGTATTACTATTTAACGACCCAGTGACGGCACTCCAACAGATTAAAACCGCAAAACCCCAAGCGAGAGAAAGAACCAATTGGGGTACAGGAAAAAAACGCTTGGCGAGGGGATAGCAGATAATCAAGGGAACGGCGGCCACACATAGGCAAAAACTCAGGAAATTGAGATATAAAGCTAAAATTGCGGCACAAAAGAAAGCAATTAGAGCGATAATCAAACCAACCTTGATCGATAAAGCTCTGGCCGCTAAAGGACGGTTACGAGTGCGATCAACCTGTGGATCAATATCCCGATCCCAAAGATCGTTAACCACACAGCCGGCGGCGCTAGTAGCCAAAGTTCCCAAAATGATCACCCCGATCAAGGGTAGCGGTGGCCCCCCCTCTGCCGCCAAAAATACCGCCCATAAAGCGGGAATCATCAAAATTAACCTACCGGCGGGTTTATCCCAGCGCAAGAGGCGAATAATCGTCATCCAAGTGGGTTCTAGATCGGGTTGGGATATAGTCATAATTTCTCGTAAAAAGTAGAAACTAGGAGTTAAGGGGAATTATGAATTATAAATTATGAATTATGAAGTGGGAAGTGGGGGGATGGGGAAGTGGGGGAGTAAGAATTATGAATTAAGTGGGTGGGTGGAATTAAATATAAGATGAACGTAGGTTGGGTTGAAGCATGAAACCCAACGCCTGCATGGGTTACGCTACCGCTAACCCATCCTACAAATAATTGTGCCTCCCTACTTATGAATTATGAAGTGGGAAGTGGGAAGAAAAAAGCTGCCTCCTGCCTTTTGACTTTTGACTTTTGCCCCTTCTGACAAGTAGCATAATGCCCAAAGGACTTAACGTGATTACCAGCCCCAACTATTGGGAACGCCTTTAAATGGACCAACCACATCGGAGGTTATCCATCCCCCGTAAAAGTTGCCCGGTTGCGGTTGTACTAATTCACCGTCGGCATAACAAGCGGTCATTTTGGCAGGATAAAAAGCCAGATAATTCTTAATTGCCTGAAACTCTGGTGTCGGGTCCGGATAATACCAAGCGGCGTTAATTGCCTGTTGATCCCCAACGGTGATATTGTAATATCCAGCTAGACCTTTCCACTCACAAAAAGACTTTTCTGCTGTGGCTTGCAGGTATTCCATTTTAATATCTTGGGGCGGTAGATAATAAACTGGAGGATGACTGGTTTCTAGAACTCGATAACTGCTTTTAGTATCGGCAATTATCACACCATTAAAGATAATTTTTAGGTGTTTAGGTGATAATTCTAGGCGCGGGGGACGCGGATAATCCCAGACGGATTCCTGTCCTGCTTTTGCTGGTATCGGTTGGGGACGAAACATAATTTTTCTTATATTATTCTCCGAGTCAGTTCACTGTTTACTGATTACTGATTACTGATCACTGAAAAGAGTTTTCTCAGGGTTTCCACTCGTTCTCGATTGACATTTAAATCCGATTCTCCTAACCGGGAGGCCGAGCGAACATCGATCGCATTTTTGGTAGGATTAAGAGAAAATTCCACATCATCGACAAATCCCATCCATTGACTGCTAAATTCGGCGTAGAGATAGTTATTATCTTGGCTAATAATTTTAGTTCTCGGTTGGGAGGCGATAATTTTAGCTAATTGCTCGATCGCTTTTTCACCGCTACCCTGATAACTAAGGGGTTCGATCGCATGAGCCTGATCCTGACTCTGACTACTAACACAATTAGGAGTGACTGGACAAGGGGCCAGTTTACCCTCCCTGACTCCCAAATAATCGGGACGAGTACCGGCGAATAAACTAACGCTATCGGGAGCAATTAACCTAATTCCTAGCCAGATGAGCAGTATTCCTAGGAAAATAAACGGGGTTAGCCGGAAAGATTTTTTCACCGTGTTGGGAGTTTCAGTCATGCTAGTCTTACAGAATCACTTCAATTAACTTAACATTGATAGGTGTGACAATATCAGGAGATAGAATAAGATGTTTCTCGATGAATTACAACCCGTTGTTAAAGAACTGATTCAACAACCGATCGCTTTTTTCGGTGGTTTTGCCTCTGGATTACTGCGCTTGAAACTTTCGGACGATCCCCTCAAAAAATGGTTAGAAGAGCAGGGATTAGTCAGTTTTAACGACAATAATCAGGATAACGGCAACAGTCCCCAGTCGATCTCGATCGATTAGGGATCAGGGGTTAGCTGTTGGGGGTGAGGGTATTCTCCCATCCCCAAAACCCCCCGCTTACCACCCCATCAGCTTAACTTGTTGCTGAAAGTAGATAAATTTCCTCGGCTACTCGTTTTAAGCGTCTTAATTGCGCTTCCATATCCTTTTTAGTCCATTTGGCGGCGAATTGCTGGAATCCCCACCCCACAACCGGATTAGGAATCGCAAACTCAAAACGATTGATTAAACAAGTGCCGTCATCATTGGGTTGACATTCCCAGCGATCGCATCCGCGAAAAAAGCCTTCAAATTGCCAGACAATTAACCCTGGTTCCCTCTCAATCACCGTACTTTTTAGCGTTGGCTGAATTAGGGGGATTTGAATCAAAAAACGACTTCTCCCACCGATATCGGTCTTCCAATCGCCGATAGGTTCACAAACTAACACCGGATTCAACCAACGACGCATTAACTCTAAATCCGTGATACAACGCTCCACCGTCGTGGCACTAGCTTTAATCTGAATTGATTGTTCAAATACTTGACAAGATGACATTGATCTGCTTATAAATTGCTGGCTGAGAATTATCGGTAGTCGGACAAAAATAAAGTTAACTGTGCAGACAAGGCAACAGTAAGGGTTTCGGCCTTGGTTACATTTCTTAACATAGTCTTGTTTATAGCCTTTCTCATCAAGATGAAGTGTAACCTAATTTGCTATGGACGACCGGCGATCGACTCCCCAAAACGAAAACTTCCTACCTCACCATTAAGATAACTGCTCTCAAGCTCACTTTTTCACTAGCTTGACAAATTCTCGAAAACGTTGGCGTAATCTCTCGATATTAACTGATAATAACATTGGTATCGAGAACAAAGCGTTTAGTCATCGCGTCTTCATCGGCCCGCGTCCTGTAGGGGCGAAGCATTCGGGCAGTAACCTATCGGTGAAACCGGAGATTTTCTATCCGAATGCTTCGCCCGTACTTTTTCAGCAAGCCTTAAACACTTCCTGAGCGTTAGTGGCAATCTCGGCCCGTCGAGCTTCGATCCAGCGCTTGCGGATTAACTCACAAGCATGGAAGCCGTGATAAATTCTATGGAACACAAACAACACGAAAACCTAAAGTTTTATCGGCTATGTTAATGTCTCTTGAACTACGAGAAAAAGAGCAACAGTCATTCTGTGAACTCTCAAAACACCCTCCTCTGACAACTTTTACATTACTTTCGGTATTCATTGCTGAACCATCAGAAGGATGCCCATGATAACCATCTACCCAGTCATCTTGACACCATTCCCATACATTTCCTAGTAAATCATGTAAACCCCAAGGATTTGTTTTATATCCCCCTACATTGGTTGTCGTCGTCAAAAAATAATAAGCATCACGTATATTCTGGTGATTATATGTATACAATAGATATCCATATTCAGTTTTATCACTGCCCATTACGACAAAACTTTCAGAAAAAAGATCATTTTTTTTATCAATAAAATAAAAATGTTGAAAAACATTCATATGTCCATATTTCCCTAAATATCGACACTTTTCTCCAAAAAAATATCTAGTAGTCGTACCTGCTCGACAAGCATATTCCCATTGAGATTCTGTGGGTAATTGATATTTTTTACCCGTTATTTCTGATAATTTTTGACAAAACTCTTGAGCCATATTCCAAGTTACTCGTTCAACTGGGTGATTTTTGCGAGTATCATAATATTGTTGCCTCATGTGTCCTTGTGTATTGTTATCAAAAGACGGATTATTACCCATTACTGCCTTATACTGAGCTTGAGTAATAGGATATTTGCCCATGTGAAAAGCTGGTACTTTAACCTTATGAATAGGACTTGCCGCATCATGATCGGGAAGACAATGTAGATAATAATCATGTTTTAAATCATCATAACCATCCGAACCCATCATAAACTCACCCGCAGGAATGGCAATCATTTCTAATGCCAAATCACCGGGCAACATTTCCGTAAAATTATCCGCAGGATTCGGCTTACTGGTCTTTAACTTTTCCTCCACAATCATCGGCTCCCCCAGCGCCAGTAAGTGGGGAATATTACCAAAACGATTCAATAATTGCCAACCTGCCAAAAGACTATTAATCCCCGCGCTTTGACTAGCATTAATCCCGTCCGCATCTTTAACCTTCTCTAGTAGCAACTTCAAAGACTCTAAAAACGGCTTATCTTCTTGATAAATGATCCGTTTCAAAAGCTGACAATCAGCGTCATTATCCAGATCAAAAATCTTGTCCGATGGGGCATCATTAGCCCGTAACCAATCGGAAAACGCCTTATTACCCTGCTCTAAAGCCAAATACTGATACTGACTTGGTAAATTAGCCAAAGATAACGCCAACTTCATGCGGATTTCAGGCAAACAAGAGGGAGCATCCGATTTTAAAGTATCGTAAAATTGCCCGTAAGCTTTGACAACGGTTGAAATTCCCATCTGCCAAAACTCCGACGTTAAAAAAGAATGATTCTTGTACTTTTCCAACAAATAGGGAATCAAGCTCGGTAACAAAGGTGTATTTTCCCAGGAATTTCCCAGAAAGAGAATATCCGCATAAAGTCCAATGACTAAACAGTGCCATACTGCCAAATACTCATAAAAACTCTTGTAATCTTGGTCGGTGATTTTATACTCTTTGCCAATCGGCAAGTTAGAAGTATCAATGCCATGCTTTTCTAACTCTTCTTTTTCTGCCAATTCTCTGTAGAAAATTTGTAAATTCTCCTCGTTCACTCCGCCCATATTTTTAATATAGGCTTCATCCTTACCCAGAGATTGTAACTTCTGGCGAGTGATTTCCCACTCCAAAGCACTTTTTTTCGCTGAATTATTCAGTAAATCAGCAACAGACTGACCCGATAAAATCGTCGCCTGCGTGTAAGAAACATCGCCCCCCGACCAATAACCCGCACGAAAATTGAGTTCCCCCAAGGGAATTTCAGACTCTAAAACTAAAATAGGAATACTTTTTAATTGTGCATGAAGCGCTTGCAAAGCCGACCCACCGCCCCGCTTATTGGATTCCCAAGCTTTATCTAATAACTGGACAGGATATTGCTTACTATTCAAATAACCCTGATGAAGAAATTGCTCAATTTCCTTAGACAAAAACCCTTCATAACTAGCTTGATAGGGTTTGCCTGAACTGGGATCGTAATCTAAGCTAGGGGGTGCAAGTAGCACTTTTAAAGGCATTATGCCATGAGCGAAAGAATTTTCTAATAAATCAGATGCTAAATTGGCGATAGGCGATTTATCTTCCCTAAGCCTTTCCCGCATTTGTATTAAAGCATTTTGATGCTGAATTTGGGTCAAATCACGCTGAAAATCTTGCTGTAACTGCAAAATATCATACTGAATCTTCTTTTCCTGCTCAAAACGCCATTTTTGAAAATCCAGATTTTTTTGATTAATCGCAAAGTTAACCTGCGCCCGAAAAGCCTCAATTTCCTTCGCTCTTTCGTGGTTAAGTTCAGCTAATTCTCTTTGAAATTCTTGATTTTCTCTTTGTTGCAATACGGAAAATTTTAATTGATTATATTGCAATTCTGCGGAATGCTTTCTACTTAATCGAGCAATTTCTTCGGAAGAATCCCGATTTAGCCGACTGATACTTTCAGAAGATTTACGATTTTCTGATGCTGACCAAGCATTATTTCCACTCGATACCAGCGCACTAAAAGCTGCACCACCGGCATAAATTAAGGCATCAGCAGCTATCTTATCTAAGGGCATATTTTAAAATTCTCCACAATAAGTTAATGATAATTACTTTTGAGCAAATACGAGATTTTTCAAGGCTGAAACTTAAACTTTTTTCGCCTGTTCCCTTAACTTTTGAGCTTCCGCCTGATATTTCTCAGATTCAGCCATCGCATTTTGGGCTTCTTTCCCATGACTAGAGGCATCTGACTGGTTTTTATGCTCACGATGCCAATCGGCTTCTTTACTGTGACTCTGAGAACGACTTAAACTATCGTTAGCTTTTTTCTCTAGTTCATTGGCTTTACTTAATAACTCAGAAGCCGTCTCAGAACCAGATCGCTGTGAAAGATGATCCCAATGGGAAGTATGATCTGCGTGGGAATATTGATGGTCTGGGAAACTGTTAGCATGATGAGGGTGATAATCTGCTAAGTGCTGGTTCTCAAAACCTTGATCAAAATGAGAAGGATGATCAACTTGAGAATATTGATGGTCTAATAAACCATTAGCGTGATGGGGTTGATAATCTGCTAAACCCTGATGCTCAAAAGCATTATGGATATGATGAGGCTCATAAATGCTGATATTAGATGGGACAAAGGGATCGTGGTGAACTCCCAAATTAGGGTCGCTTAACAAATCTTGATGGTCGTGCAAATCCAGCGACGAATCCGCATGAGTATGTAAAGTGTGGGTAGTATCGGACTGATGAAGGTTATGATCAAAGGCTGGTAGATCCATGATGATATCTTGTCAGTGGAGGAATGAGTATTTATTTAGGCTAGGGAATAACTTGATCCAGATAAATTACCCCAATCCTAGCATATTTATTTTAGTCGAAGCCATCGGATTAGCGCAATGCGATCGCCATTTATCAAAGGATCGCCAAGTAATACTAAATCCAGTTATTAAAGACTAATTATTTAGGATTTGCTGAAAAACTTTTTGCCGCAAACCCTAACTATAGGCTCAAGCTCACTTTTTCACCAACTTGACAAATTCTCGAAAACGTTGGCGTAATCTCTCAATATTAGCCGATTTTCCGCCATAACGCCAATCAACGTAGGCGCAAGCAATCTCCTCGATAATATTCGCCACTGGCGGCGGTTGGACGCGGCGGGCGGCGGTGGCGTATTCTAAAGGGGTTTGAGCGGGATGTTTGCCATAACCGGCTTCTGTTAAGATTCCTAACATTTGCTGGTATAAACGCTCGATTGGTGGTAGTTTTGCCAACTTGCGACTCCTACGCCAACGATGGAACTGTCCCCATCCTAACCAACTAGCG
>NZ_JBHFLL010000191.1:0-29002 GCF_041928595.1 Microcystis sp. BLCC-F209 | reverse complement strand
AATCCCTCCCCAAGTAGTCTAGTTGGTGGCTTAGGTAATGATATTCTAGTGGGTGGCGCTGGTAACGATACCCTCAATGGTGCTGCTGGAACCGATACTTTAACCGGTGGGACGGGGACAGACATCTTCATTTTCCAATTTAGTCAGTCCACCGCAGCAGCCCTAGACCGAGTTACGGATTTTGCTATCGGTACTGATAAAATTGACCTGCTTAGTCAAGCTGGTGCGGCAATTAATGCCCCGGTCGCTTTTACCCGGGCAACAGATAGCACCACGACCAATATTAACACTATTGTTACTAACGTCTTTACCGATGCTGATGGGGCAACAGCCGGAAATCAAGCTCTCGGAATTAACAGTGCTGTTTTAGTACGGGACAATAGTTCTTCTACTTACCTAATTATCAACGACGGTACGGGGGGTTTCCAAAGTGCTAATGATTTGGTGATTAATCTTACTGGGTTAACGGGTAGTTTACCGGCGCTCGGCACTATTGCGGTCAATAGTTTCTTTGTCTAAATTGATGGGGGGGATTAATTCTCCCCTTTTAACAGTGTTTTTAGTATAGAATTAGGGCAGGTATTGCTAAAGAACCAGATTGTGAAACTAATTGTCTTTGATGATGAAAGTGAGGTAATCGTGCAATGGATACCCGATTAAAATATCAAGATATTATTAAGACTGTTCTCCAGAATCATGCTAACTATCGTGCTACCTTACCTGATGGCTACACTTCTCAGGTTATATTTGATGATGAACGAGGACATTATCTAGTTTTAGATTTCGGTTGAAGTGGTAATAAGTATCTCCATGCAACACCAATTCACCTTAGCTTGGTTGTCGATAAAGTCTGGATTCAATGTGATGAAACGGAGGAAGGCATAGCGACTGATTTGATGGAAGCAGGTATTCCCAAAGAAGATATAGTTCTGGGTTTTCGTTATCCTAAAGTACCCAAATATACAGGATTTGCTGTGGCTTCGTGACCAAAAATGTTGAATCTATACATCAAACTTTATACACAAGCTGAAATTGCAAAAATGTTTTAGACAAACTCAATTATAAACAAAGTAATGCAATTGAGAATTTAATTTACCTTATCGTACTTTTAGCCCTGAAATATATGATAGCGATGATAGTTTAAAAAATCTAAATCTGGTAAAAAGCGATCGGGAACATTTAAAGTTTTACCGCGATAGTTGATAAAATTTAGTTCTAACGTCTCGCTACCTTGATCCTGAGCCTTTTTTTCGATCTCATGGCCAATAATTAATCTTAAATCCTCATCGAAACTAATTAAACCTCGATCGAAAGCAGTATCATGAGTACGAGCTAGGCACAGGCCATTATGAGGGTTTAAACGCTGTTCGGGAAATTGACTCCAGGGTAATATATGACTAGCTGTTAGTAAGAGAGGAATGGGATTTCCTGTAATACAGCAACGATAGTTATATAGGGCTAAAATTGTCTTTCTAAAAAAGTTTTGTCCGATTCTAACTTTTCTGATTGCCTCGTTTTCTGTTTTGATATTTTCCGAAAAATCATGTCTAGTAAAATCCTCTTGCTGTTCGTTGATAACTCCTAAAAGAACCTGTAATTTTTCCTCACTTTCTAGGGCTAATTCTGTCCAGTTATCCTCGAACTCTTGCCAGATTTGCCGATCAGCTTTACTGATACCTTTTAACCCCTGTACTCCTCGCAATTGATGCCTGGGATCGAGAGAACCAAAATTACATAATTTCATCACCAGGGCCGATGGTGTTCGCTGTAACTTTTCAGCGACTTCGATAATAACAGGATTATTGGTGTGGAATTGTCCATAGGGAAATTTATAGTATAAATTGAGAGCGATCAGCAGCTCATCCCTTGTCCATAAATTCTTAGTCATAGCCCTTGGAAAATACCACCATCAGCCCTGAAATTACTGCTCAAATCAAATCGGGAAAAACTTCGCGCACTGCTGGATGAATTAACCGATGATTGGCGACATTTAACCCCTTAGCGAGGGAAACATCTTGATCCAAGGCTTTTACCCCATGGTCGGCTAATTTAATAACGTAGGGTAGGGTACTATTATTTAAAGCTTGAGTTGCCGTCCAGGGTACTGCTCCAGGCATATTAGGCACTCCATAATGTACTACTCCCGACTCCAAGTAAGTCGGTTGACTGTGGGAAGTGGCCCGCAGAGTTTCCACGCAGCCCCCTTGGTCCACTGCCACATCGACAATTACAGAACCAGGGTTCATTTTGGCGACTAAAGAGCGAGAAACTAGAGTCGGCGCTCGTTTTCCTAAGACTAGCACTGCCCCAATCAATAAATCGGCCTTAGGAACCACATTTTCTAATTGTGCCGGGCTACTGTAAAGCAATTCTACCCTGGAACCGAATAAAGTCTCTAAATAGGCCAAGCGCTCGACGTTAATATCTAAAATAGTTACTTTTGCCCCCATACCGATGGCAATTCTGGCCGCTTCCGTACCCACCACACCACCGCCAAGGATAACCACTTGTCCAGGACTCACCCCGGGGAAACCCCCCAGTAAAACTCCCCTACCTCCCTGTTGTTTTTCCAGATAGCGGGCCCCAAATTGTACCGAAAGACGACCGGCAATAACACTCATGGGAGTTAGGAGGGGCAAGCGACCATCGACAAGCTCGACCGTCTCGTATGCGATCGCAGTTGTTCCCGACTCGATTAATGCTTCCGTTAAATAGCGCTCGGCCGCTAGGTGTAAATAGGTGAATAGGAGAGCTTCTTTATTTAAAAAGCCGTATTCTGCCTTAAGCGGCTCTTTGACCTTGACAATTAGCGGTTTATCCCAAACTTGGGCTGCTTTTTCCACAATTTTGGCCCCAGCTTTTTGGTAATCCTCATCGCTGAATCCGGCACCCAATCCAGCGGCCGTTTCCACAAATACCCTGTGACCGCGATCATTGAGTACACGCACACTACTAGGACTCAAACCGACGCGAAACTCCTGATCTTTAATCTCTTTGGGAACACCTATTTCCATGGTTTGCTTCTGGGGGACTATTTCTAACTAGGGTATGCTGAAAAAGTTTTTCGGTGGGGGTAGGGTGTGGGGTGTGGGGTGTGGGGAAGTGGGGAAGTGGGGAAGTGGGGTGTGGGGTGTGGGGAAGTGGGGAAGTGGCCCCCCAACCCCCCCGACATCGGGGGGGTTGGGGGGGGTGTAGGGTTTTAGCCATTTTCAGGGGAAAAGTCCCTGAATTTTCCCCCGGATCACTCCAATGGCCAGTACTTATCGAACAATGTTTTTAGATTTATTCAGCCAACCCTATAGTTGCGAGTTATCAGGCATACTATTGGGGAATTTTAGCGACTTTTTTGGTATTCTTCCAGCAAATCGATTAAATCTATCTGACATTTGCTGGGTAACAAATCCGCTAGAGAAACTTGCAGATGACCACCTCCGAGGGTGACTTTTATCTCCCGCAGGATAGACATGACTGCATTCTCGCTTAAACTGTCGTTTTCGAGCAAAGGGAAGACTTTTTCGGCAACGACGCTGTGTAAATGTGCTTCCCGGAGATAGAGATGCCATTTAGCCACGTCAATGTAGATATTGTCGCCGATTTGGGCCGCCAGATTTTCGATGTCCTGAGTTGTATTAGCCATGGGATGTTACCGAGTAGTTAGCGATCGCCGCTATATAAATCAAATGTCCCACCAATAGAATAGCCCAAATTCCCGTGAACAGATTTAACCAAGTCCAATCGGAGAATTTAATGATATGAAAGAACCACAACCCTGAATTAATCGCTAAAAAACCAGCCACATGAACGGCAAAATTCATGCGATCATCTAAACGTCGGAAAGCGGGATCGTTTTTGCGGTCGGGTTGACGGGGCCAACGGGGAGGCATAAGCAGTGATCATTTATCAATTATCAGTTATCAGTGTACCGTTTTTTTTAGCTAAGTTAAGTTGCCAGAGTGCCTATCCTCACCAAGAAGTTAATTTTGTCCTATTACTTATCTACTGGTGGCAATTTCCACTTCGGGTAAGATTTCTAAAGATAAACGGGTTCTGACAGTGCCAGAAAGACGTTTAAGCAGTTGCGGGCGTAAATCACGCAGAATATAGATTAACTCGTCTCCGGTGCGCCATTCTTCCCCTTCTGTTACTACCTGTAGGGAATTATCACGACGCAATAGTAGGGGCAGCAGTTCGCCATTTTCGATTAATTTAGTTAATCTGGTCTGTTGTTCGCTCAAATCATCGGCCTTAAAGATAGTTTTACCCAATTTAATCTGATTATCGTCTAAATACTGATTCCATTCCTTGACCGAAAAACTAGGGAGAAAAACCTGATTAACCTTATTTTTATCTGGGTTGGGGGTTCCCGCAAAGGCAGCCAACAACCGGGGAGGATGAAATTCCTCGCTGGCTCTTTGGGCTAAAACCAGATTAACCTCGCTATTATTAGTCAAAACCAGAAAAGTTCCCATGGATTCGATTCCCGCTTGTTGCAGTATTTTTGTATCAAGTGCGCTACTCTGCAGCACCGTCAAACCGTCGGCTGCCGCTTGCTGACAGGCTGCGGCATCCGTATCGATTAAAACCACGTTTTCCCCTTGTTCTTGGAATAAACAGCCGATTAAGCGACCCAGGGGATTACAACCGACGATTACTGCCCCTGTTGCCGCAGAAGAAGTGATTTTTAGCCCTTTTGCCACCCAACGCGCCGTTAATCCCTGAATAAAAACGGTCATTAAAATTGTTAAAAAGACTAAAGCTTTGATCGCTTCACCGCCATTAATACCGGCACGGGTGAGTAAAATGGCAAATAAAGAAGCTACAGAGGCGGAAACGATTCCCCTAGGGGCAACCCAAGCGATAAATAACTTATGTCGCCAATTTAGGTCACTTTTTAGGGTACACAGAGCCACACTCAGGGGACGTACCACCAGCATCAAGACTAACACCGTCAGGACGCTGCCCCAACCCAAAGCGATGACACTGGCGATCGAAAGATCCGCCGCTAGTAAAATAAACAGTACCGACACGCAAAGAGTGGTTAATTGACCTTTAAAACGCCTTAATAACCGCTCATCGGGAACTGCCGCCGCTTTTAGCACAATTCCCGCCATTACCACCGCCATTAATCCCGATTCACTGCGACTAAATTGTGATAAACCAAATAACCCCCAGACTCCCGCTAAAACCACGAGATTCTTTAACTCAAAAGTCAAAAAATTGCAAGTTTTTATAATAAAACTTAACAATCCCCCGCCGACAATGCCGATCGCCGCCCCGATGCCTAAACGCAGGGTTAAACCGGTGATAATTGCCATGGGGCGGGCATGACTATCAATAATCGTATTTAGCACCACTACGGCTAAAATTGCGCCCACAGGGTCGATTAATACCCCTTCCCCTTCCAAAAGCGTCGCTACTCGCCGATCTACGGCGATTTGCTTCAGCAAAGGCCCGATCACCGTCGGACCGGTTACCACCACTAAAGAAGCGTAAAGAAAAGCGATCGGCCAGGGAAATTCCCCCAACCAGTGGGCTGCCATACCGCCACCGATGAGAGTGATGGAAGTACCGAGGGTGACAAGATTGCGTAAACTGCCAGAAACTCGCCCTAATTCCCGTCCGCTTAAGCTTAAACCGCCTTCAAATAGGATAATCGCCACAGAGAGGGCAACAAGGACTTCTAAGCCAATTCCCAGACTTTGGGGGTGTAAAATTTCCCAACCATCGGACCCCAAAGCAATCCCAAAAATGAGCAGGAAGACAATACTGGGAACTTTCAGGTATTCGGCAATGACTTGGGCTGTAATCCCCGCCACCACAGTGATGACGATTTGCAGGGTAAGGGCGAAAGATGGATCCATGTTTAGCGATCGGTTATCGGCTATCGAGGCGGGGTTATGGTTGGGGTTTAATGATTCTAATTATAGTTTTGATTCCCGCTTCGGCCCGGTCGGGAGGAAATAAGCATAACAAGCTCCAGAAAACGGGTTTCTCAAAGAAACCCGTTTTCTATGGCAATTAAGCTTTATCACTGCCTTGCTTTGGCTTTAACTGGCGTTTAACCAAGGCACCCAGGCCTAATAAGCCTAACCCTAAAACCGTACTGGGTTCAGGGGTGGAAGCAGCAGCAGACTGTCCAAAGGTGAGATTGTCAATAATGGGACTCCAAAACAAACTTTGTTGGGTTAGTTCAATTTTACCAATACCTGCTATATCTTGGTATCCGAAAAAGACAGGAACACCAGTACCCGCAAGACCAATGGGGGAAATAGTATCTAAGACCGTCGAATCATCAGTACCAAAAATAGTGACAGTCGCTGTATCACCAAATCCCTGGAAAGCACGCAAGTCAAGGCCAAAGGCATTAACTGGTACGCTAAAGTCAATGTTCATCGGTTGGCCAGCAACTAGCTCTTTAGAAGGAGAACCAAAATAATTTGCTCCATTCCACTGAAGGACAGAAGAGCCGGCAACAAACGTGACACCGTTAACCACTAACCCTGGACCTTGACCATTAACCACAGTAGAGGAATCTAATGTTGCTTGCAGCTGTGGAGCATTACCATCAGGCACATTGTAGTTTTCAAAGTTTTCAGTGACTCCTGACCCTCCTAGAATAGTATTTAGCTGAGTGCGGTCGCTGATGATAGTTCCAGCAGAAACCCGATGGATACCAAAAGTCATGGTAGCTGCGAAAACTGCGCTAGTAGCTAAGGAAATTTGTTTCAGTGAAGTTGTAGTATTCATTGACAATTTTGGAGAAATTTTACCAAAAAGCCTATCACCCCCCCCGATTTTGTCAAGTATCGCTGTTTTTCTCGATTTTATACGGTTTTATCTATGTTTTTCATCTCCAGAAAACGGGTTTCTCAAAGAAACCCGTTTTCTAATGTAATCGCGTAGTGCTATATCATAGACTTATCAAACTTGACAAGTCTTGTCTATGCTTTCAATAGAATACCTAACTGACCAAAACGGACAACCCAAAGCCGTTGTTATTCCGATTGAACTATGGAAACAAGTATTTCCCCAAGAAGATATGTCTTGTGAAGAGTTCACCGAAGCAATAGAAGACTACTGCCTTAACCAAGCGATGGATGAGGCACAGCAGAGTCCACTATTAGATATCGAAGAGGCACTGGCTTATTTGGAGGAATAGATTTACCTTGAAGGTTCAATATCGAAAAAGATTTCTCAAAGATTTGAAGGCATTGAAAAACCAGCCTGTTTATGAGCAAATTTTACAGCTTGCTTTTAGAGATTTACCCAATGCCAAATCATTGCAGGATATTGGTAATGTCAAGCCAATGAAGGGAGCTACCAATCGCTACCGAATACGGCTTGGTGAATATCGATTAGGAATAGCCGTTGTTGATGATAACATTGAGGTAATGCGGCTCCTACACCGACGTGAATTTTATCGCTACTTTCCCTAAATATTCATTAATTTAACTAAAAGTGAGCCATTATGAGTATAGATTCAGCCCTTAAGAATATAGTTGAGAATATGCCCGATGCTCTCAAAACTGAACTTTTACATTATGCCGAATATTTGCTCACTAAGTCTGACCAAACAGAAGAAAATAAACAAGCAGCAAAAGAATCTGTAACTGTTAAAAGAACTTTAGCTGGTTCAATAAAAGGAACTTTCGTTTTACCTTTAGCTAATGACTTTGATGCTCCCTTAGAAGACTTTGAGGACTATAGGTAATGAGGAGTGCTTTAATAGATACTCATGTCTTTATCTGGTTAGCTGAGGATGACCCAATTTTGCCTGTTTCGCTGCGAGATAGTCTTGAAAATACCGATAATGTTTTTGTAAGTATTGCTAGTTTTTGGGAAATATCGATCAAGGTAAAAATTGGTAAACTCTCTCTCTGTTCTGAAATAACTATAACTCAAAAAGATTGGGATTGAATGGCTGTGATTACCACCGTATTGATAATATCGGGAACGGTACAACCGCGACTGAGATCATTGACGGGTTTTTTTAATCCCTGTAGGATTGGACCAATCGCTAAAGCTTTTGTTTCCCGCTGCACGGCTTTATAAGTATTATTCCCTGTATTCAGGTCAGGAAAAATAAACACCGTTGCTTGGCCCGCTACCTCTGACCCCGGCATTTTTTGGGCGGCTACTTCCCTATCCACGGCCGCATCGTACTGAATTGGGCCTTCTAGCTTCAAATCGGGGCGTTTTTCCCTAGCGATTTTGGTCGCTTGTCGTACTTTTTCCACGTCTTCTCCCTGGCCCGATTGACCCGAAGAATAGGAAAGCAGGGCGATTCGCGGTTCAATTCCGAATTTTTGGGCGGTTTCGGCAGAAGATAGGGCGATTTCGGCTAATTCCTCGGCGCTAGGGTCGGGATTGACCGCACAATCCCCATAAACCAAGACTCGATCCTCTAGACACATAAAAAAGACCGAGGAGACGATCGCACAATCGGGCTTAGTTTTGATAATCTGGAGTGCAGGCCGAATCGTGTGTTGAGTGGTATGCACTGCCCCCGATACCATACCATCAGCATCGCCCTGATACACCATTAAAGTGCCAAAATAGGAGACATCCTGTGCATAATCCCGGGCCATGTCGAGATTCATTCCCTTGGCTTTTCTCGCTTCGTAGAGGGTCTGCACATAGCTTTCAAAATGGGGACTAGCCACGGGGTCAATAATTTGCAGGCGATCGAGATCGAGAGTGATACCATGTTTTTTAATCACCATTGCAATCTCGTCTGGTTGTCCCAAGAGGGTTAAATCGACGATATCCTGTTCGATTAAAACTGTGGCCGCCTGGAGGATGCGCGGTTCGGTTCCTTCGGCCAAAACGATGTGACGTTTTTGCGCTTTGGCCTGTTGTACGAGATTATAGGTGAACATCTTCGGGGTAATCCCCTGGGTCCGCAAAGTGCGAATTTGCGCTTCTAGGCGATCGAGATTGATGTTACTGTGAAAAAGCTGCAGACTGAGGTTAATTTTATCGTAGTCCGTCGAGGTTAGGGTGGTTCGCACATTGTGGACGCGTTCGGCCGTGGTGTAGGTATCGGTGGTGACGGAGAGAATCGGTAAGGGATCTGGCAAACCTTCAATTAAACGGGCGATCGAAGGATTGAGGTTATGACCTGCTGTTAAAACTATACCGGCTAATTGGGGATAATTGGCCGATTGATGGGCCTGTAACATCCCGATAATCACATCGCCGCGATCCCAAGGGGTGATAATTAAACTATCTTCTTTTAACCGCTCTAGGGCATTTTGCATCTGCATGGCCACCACCAGAAAGTTACTAGCTAAACTATCTAATCTGTGCTGTCCGTAGAGAACTTTTGCCTGTAATTGTTGGGCGATTTCTGATACTCGCGGGCTGCTAAGTTTAGCATTATGGGGAATCACTCCTAGGGCATATTCTTGGGGGGGAAAAATTTTAGTTAGGCTTTTCCGTAATTCCTCTATTTTTTCCTCTTCAGCTTGATTGATAATAATTCCGATCACCGTACAACCTTTATCTTGGTAGGTGTCGCAGGAAATCAGGATCGGACTAAGGGCATCTTCGATACTGCGCTGGTGAGCATTACCTAATATTAAGATGGGATGGCCGAGATTTTTGGCGATTTCTGTATTTAGTTCAAATTCAAAGGCGGAATTTTCTTGCAGATAATCGGAACCTTCACAGAGGATAAAATCATATTTTTTTTCTAAGTTTTTAAACTTTTTGATAATTCTTTCGATGATTTCATCAAATTTTTGGTGTACCAATAAATCCTTCACTTCGTCGTAACATAAACCGAATGCCTCTTCGTAGGTTTGTTCTAATTTAAAATAATTGAGGATTAAGTCAATGTCTTCGTCCCGATGACCTTGGGAACAGTCGAGAACAATTGGCTGGAAAAAAGCAACTTTATTAGTTTTGCGGAGAATTAAGTCAATAATTCCTAAAGCGACTAACGCTTTACCGCTTCCCGTTGCCGTCGTGCTGATATATAAAGAGTTAGTCATGGGTAGAGCAGAATAATAACAGGAGTGGGATTTAATTGGGCCACCCCAACCTTGAGGTGAGCGATTGATCCCCCCTTAATCCCCCCTTGATCCCCCCTTAATAAGGTGGTTTTGATCCCCCCTTAATCCCCCCTTAATAAGGGGGGCAGCGATCAAGTTGTCTATAAGGGTGTGAACTGTTGGCAAATTTTCAGTAAACTATCTTTATTTGTTGGCTAATCCAGAGATTTTTGTCCCAGAGCGATCGCTGTTTGAATATCTGCTAGAGAGTGATGGAATATACCTTGTAATCTAGCAGTTATTTTGTCCGATTGCTGTTCACTGGTAACATTTTTTTCATGAACTTGATTTAATTTCCTCGGATTAAAATAAAGACTCCAGAAAATCCTATCACCAGCTTTACATTTAGGGCTTGTTTTTTCATAAAGATTTAAGCTTATCTCCCTCCGATTGCTATTAAATTTTAACTGGAAGCAATTACCCCAGATTGTTGAAACCATTGGCTAATTCCGGCGGCTAAAACTTGCGCTAATTGTTTTTGTGCCTGAGTATCGGTAATCCATTCAAATTCTTGAGGATTACTCATAAATCCTAACTCTAATAACAAAGAAGGACTACTATAGGGACGAGTTAAAGCTAAATTATTCCAAAATACTCCATAGGAAGGACGGTTAAGATTTTTGGTTAAATAATCGTGGAGAAAAACCGATAAATCCGCTGCCTGGGGATGATACCAAAATATGCCAATTCCTTGAGTATTTAAGGCATCTCCATCATCGGGTAAAGCATTATAGTGAACCGATAGTGCTAGGGTTGGTTGTAGATTATTAATCATCTCTACCCGTGCCGGTAGGGATAAATCAATGTCCGTTTCTCTGGTTAAATAAACTGTTGCCCCCAATTTTTCTAACTCCCGTTTAATTAATTTAGACATAACCAAATTAATCTCTTTTTCTGTGTAACCCGTCGGACCGACAGCACCAGTTTCTTTACCTCCGTGTCCGGGATCTAATAAAATAACTTTGCCCTGTAAATTAGCTCTTTTTTCTGGGGGATGACGCAGGGTTAAGATTAAATTTGTCTCCTGGTAACGAAGACTATAACCCCACTGTTGTTTTTGATTAAGATTAAAAGTGTATTCTATCGTAGTCGGGTTAATTTGTCGCCAATCTAAACGTCTGACAAAAGGATTATCCACCAGAAAAATTGTATCGGTTTGGGCAATGGTATTATAAAGCGTCAAAATAAATTTATCATCCTCTTGTCTCACGGCGATGGGTACAGGATGGGAGAGGGGAAAAATAATTTCCGTTGCTTGATTGATACTGCGAGAAGAGAGACCGCGAATATTAGCATTATCCAATACCTCATTGACTATTAAACGGGTTTCTCGCTCTAAAATCCAACCACCATAATCTAACCGTAACCAATCCCCTTCTTTCCCAGTGACTCTCGCTTTCGTACCTTGGGGTAAAGGAGTTAAACGGGAATAATCACTACCCGGCCCCGTGCGTGCTACCCCTTGGGCTGCTATAATTTCAATCACTGGTAAATTTTGATCGCTAATAATGTTAATTTCTCCTTGACCTTGTTGACTAATCGAGCGATTATTTAATTGTGCTGTAAAAATAGGTTTTCCTAAGTTAGCCTCTTGCTTAAACTGTTGACAACCTCGATAGTAACCAGTTTTATCCTCGGAATTCGCTTGATTAAGATTAGTTAAAACTGCGGCATTACTAGGCAGTTTTGTGGTTTGAGGTTGGGGTAAAAGAGGCAGAATTTTATCTCCTAACTGCACAGAAACCTGAGCTTGGGGAGTGGCAATCGCACTAAAACAAATCCATTCCCCCACTAATCTCGTCTTATTGACAGAAGGACTGAGAGAGTTATCAGCAAAAGCTAATCCTTGAGGAATAATTGCTTGAGTATCTAGACGAATTATTTGACGATTAATAGTTTGGTTTTGATAGCGAATAGTGAAATTATTTTCGCCAACTTCTAGGGGAAAACTAGGGGCAAAATATCCTTTAGCACTGCGTTGAATCGGTTGATTATTAAGCAAAACTTGACCCGATGGAGGAGCAGAACCAATAAAAAAGATTCTCGATGCCGTGGTTTGATGATTATCGGGAGGATAAACAATCATTAATGAAGCAGATTTAGCGCTGATGCTGTGATAAAAACCAATTAATAGCACTAAAACTAAACCGATTAAGATATTTTGCCCAAAAGTTCTCACCTTTAACCAGAATAGCCCCATATTATAACCCTCTTAGCTGACAAATATTATCCTAGGACAAATTCTAGAGGTTTGTTGTTGGTCTTCTCAGTTGTACTGCATTTAAACTGCCTGTGGAAAATAGTAGTACAAATGCTCGAACCCCCACTTCCCCATCACCCCCCGCAACGCGCACGCAGTGACCACCCCATCACCCCATCACCCTAATTCATAATTCATAATTCATAATTCATAATTCATAATTCATAATTCCCACACCCTGTTTGTGACCCTCATCCCTTATGATCAATATAGATTAACTTTTGTAAAGGAATCGGAGTTATGGCTTTAACCGTTGGAACAATCGCACCGAACTTTACCACCACCGACGATACTGGAAAAACCGTTTCCCTGTCGAATTTTCAAGGTAAAGTCGTAGTTTTATACTTCTATCCCAAAGATGATACCCCCGGCTGCACCAAGCAAGCGCAAAGCTTCCGGGATAACTACGAACAATACCAAGACAAGGAAATAGTAGTCTTCGGGGTGAGCAGGGATGACCAGGGTTCCCATGCACAATTTAAAGAAAAATACAGTTTACCCTTCCAATTGCTCGTAGATACCGATGGTGCTATCACCAAAGCTTATGATGTCGATGGTGGTGGCTATTCTAAGCGCGTCACCTATATCATCGATGCGGAAGGCAAAATTAGCCATGTGGATGAAAAAGTGAATACCGCTAGTCACGCATCGGATATTCTCTGCGTCGTCGGTTAATTTTTCCTAAAATCTTTTCTGGGTGTGTTAGGGGAACCTAATACACCCGATATTTATACCCACTTTCCGCAGTTGGTGGTGAGTCTTTCGTCTAAAAAGGGTTGACAAGCTCAGGTGAGGACGGTGGAGCGTCAGGGTTATTTGTTGGGAGTTTGTGGTCATGCGTCATCTTTTTAATCATATTCCCCAGTTTTAAGTGAAAAGGCTAGTATAATTAACGGTGTTCTAAGTAAGTGGTTCTAATTAAATAGAAGATAGATTTTGCCTTCCATCTCCCCCTGCTCTCCTTAATCCCCCCTTGACAAGGAGGGTATTTGACGGTTTTTAACATCTACCTACTTATCTTGTGGGGAAATGATTACCTTGTCATCAAAAATTAATATATTTTTAAGGCTTACGATCTAATTTTTTGCTTTTACTAAAATGTCAAATGTTATTGAAATTGTCAAAAACTTAGCCAATAGAGAAGCCAAGCGCACTGAAGCCGATATACAAGCTGGCATCAGGGATTTATTACTTCAAGCTTCACTAGATCTCGATGATGAAGATCTTGATGTAAAACTTGAATCTCAATTGGGTGATCGCCGTAGAATTGATGTTGAAGTAGGATCGGTAGTCATTGAAGTCAAAAAAGATTTACGGAAAGCGAAAATTCTCGCTGATGCGATAGAGCAATTATCGGGCTATGTCGCAGTTCGGACGCAGCAAACGGGACAAAACTATATTGGTATTTTATCGGATGGTTTGGAATGGCGCTGTTTTCATCTCAAACCATCAAAGGATTTTGTTGAAGTCTCTAAACATTTAGTAAATGCAAATAATCCCGATGCCGATAAATTAATTGCTTGGTTAGATGGTGTTTTGGCAACAAAGCAAGGCGTTATTCCTACTCCAGAAGAAATTAATAATAAGCTGGGTGTAGAAAGCTCTTCCTATGCCATTAATCATGCAACTTTATTAAGTTTGTATGAGGAAAACAAAGAGCTTCCTACAGTAAAAATGAAGCGTCTATTATGGGCGAAACTTTTGACGACAGCGTTAGGTAGTCAATTCAAAGATAGTGATGAATTATTCGTTGAGCATACCTTACTGGTGAATGTATCTGAAATTATTGCTCATGCTGTTTTAGGTCTAAATGTTAATGATTTATCGCCCGCTTCTCTTTTATCAGGTTCTCAGTTTGAGATTAGCGGTATTTATGGCGTAATTGAAAGCGACTTTTTTGATTGGGTGATAGAAGTTGAGGAAGGTGATATTTTTATTCGTTCATTAGCTCGTAAAATTTCTCGTTTTAATTGGGGGGAAGTGGCCTATGACATTATGAAAGTCTTATATGAATCAATCATTGCTCAGGAATTAAGAAAACAATTAGGAGAGTATTACACACCAGACTGGCTGGCGGAGGCTATTGTTGAAAAAACAATTAAAGACCCCTTAAATAAGCGTGTTTTAGATCCGTCTTGCGGTTCTGGAACTTTCTTGTTTCATGCGGTTAAAAATCTTTTTAAAAAAGCAGCGCAGGAGAAATTGTCTCTGCGTGAATCTCTTGAAACTTTGGCAAGGAATGTTATTGGCTTTGATATTCATCCAGTCGCAGTGACGTTAGCTCGTGTAACTTATCTTTTGGCAATTGGTCGTGATAATTTGACTAATCCAAGCAGAGGGGAAATTAATATTCCTGTTTATTTGGCTGATTCTATGCAATGGCGACAAAAGCAATATGATCTATGGTCAAGAGATCACGTCATTATTGAAACGGATAGTGAAGGACAGTTATTTAAATCGGAGTTACGTTTTCCCCATGAGCTTCTAAAAAGTTCCCATAGTTTTGATGAGCTTGTAAAAGAATTAGCAGATAAAGCTACTCAAAAAGATTACAGTAAACCGATACCTTCTTTAACGGGGGTATTTCGGCGATTAGCTATCCCTGAAAAGTTTCATGAGACGATTAAAAGTACATTTTCCGTTATGTGTGAACTCCATGAAAGCGGACGGGATCATATTTGGAGCTATTATGTGCGTAATTTGGTCCGTCCTGTTTGGTTGAGTTTACCGCAAAATCGGGTTGATATTCTAATTGGAAATCCGCCCTGGCTTTCTTATCGGAATATGCCTAAAGAGATGCAACAATCATTTAAGGAAATGAGTGAAGAGCGCTCACTTTGGCATGGGGCAAAGAATGCCACACATCAAGATCTTTCAGCATTGTTTGTCGCTAAAACTATTGAAACTTATTTGGGTGAAGGTGGCAAGTTTGCTTTTGTGATGCCTAATTCAGTAACGGATAGAGAATATTTTGGAGGATTTCGAGAGGGGAATTATTGCCTAGGGAAAGGAGCAACAACATACGTTGAATTTGCAGAATCTTGGGATTTACGAAGACTAAGACCCCATTTTTTTCCTAGAGGTGCATCGGTTATTTTTGGTAAGAGATCTCAAAAACCTGTAAAAATGCCTTTGATTGCTGAATATTGGACAGGAAAAATCAACGAACCTAAATCATCGTGGAGCGTGATTAAAAAATCACTTAAATTCCCTAAAGAAGAAATAAAAATAGGCTCAGAAAATAAAATTTCTCCCTATTATTCCCAATTTTCACAGGGAGCTACAATAGTTCCGAAAGTGCTTTTAACTGTTGAAGAAAAAATATCTAGTCCGTTAGGTTTAGCTTCTGGACGTAAGTTAGTTCAGTCAAAAAGATCTGCTAATGAGAAAAAACCCTGGAAAGATCTTCCTACTTTAGAAGGAACAATTGAAAGTGATTTTATCAGACCTTTATATACAGGAGCATCTATTTTACCTTTTCGTTGTCAAGAACCCGAATTAGCAATTATTCCCTGGAATGGAAAAGTCTTAATGGACGGAGAATCTGAATTAATTGATCTGTATCCCGGCTTATGTGCTTGGTGGCGCAAAGCAGAAGAAATATGGACAGCAAACAAATCTAGTAGCACTCGCTTATCCTTACTTGAACAAATTGATTATATGGGCAAGCTGACTCAGCAGTTTCCCATACCAAAAGAAAGAATTTTATATGCTTCTTCTGGAATGCACATTTGTGCGGCTAGATTATCCAATAGACAAGCTATTATTGATAGTAAACTGTATTGGGCAACGACTGAAGGACTAGAAGAATCCTATTATTTATGTGCAATCTTAAATGCAGAGATTACAACTTTAGAAACTCGTCCTTTAATGTCCTATGGAAAGGATGAAAGAGACATACATAAGCACGTCTGGAAACTTAACATCCCTAAATTTAATCCTCAAGATCAATTGCATCTTAAAATCTCACAAATTGGTCAAACCCTAGAAAAAGATATTTCTCAACTTGAATTGAGAGATGTTTATTTTGCTAATATTCGTCAAGATATTAGACAATATATAAGAAATAGTAGCCAAGGGAAAGAGTTGGAAAAATTAGTAGAAGAACTTTTACTTGCTAAAAAAGTGATTTAAACCGATGCCACCAAGGTTACTGATTAGATCAATCAACAACTCCAAACCTTAAATATTCAAATTTAATAGGGAAAAATTATGCAAACTTCATAAAAGAAACCCTTAAACAACCACTAAAAATAATACTAAATCTGGTTATTTAAAGATCGAATTCCGTCAGGGATTACCTCAATTACTGACTTATGCTTACAATAGCTTAGAAAGACAACCCTAAGTTTGGTGATTAGCGACTAATGGCTTACAATATAAGTAGCTGGTTATAATTAAATTAAAAATGGATTTGAGGTTCGATCCCCCCTATCCCTTATAGGGATCTTTCTTAACAATTTTTGCAGTAAGCACTCCAACCCTTATCCTGACTTGATTTCAGTTTTTTCTTTGTCAGTAAGGGTGTCAACAAGGAATATTACAAATTGTTAACCGAGTCTTGAAAGCCTTGTGCCACAAAGGTTTGAAATGTTAAGAAAGATGTGACTAATGGATAGATCAAGGGGGGCAGGGGGGATCGAACCCAAAATCTATCTTCAATTTAATTATAACCAGCTACTTAGCAAAATCCCCTGGCTTTTTCCGGTTATTTGACTAAATAGCTGCGCCATTGGGAGGCAACTTCTTCCAGTAAACGCCAAGTTTTTCCCTCGATCTGTCTTTGTAAATAAAGATCAAAATTGTTGTGTTGTTTGGTATCTTTTTGATGGGGCAATTGTAGAGTTAGATCGTAATCCCCCTGCAAGTGATAGGCGGGCAAATTGCCCACATAAATCGGTTCCAGACTGGTGACATTAATTTTAGCAATTTTTACCTGCGGCTCATCGATCTGTAAAGATTGACTAAGACGATCGGATGTGTGACGAAATTGTAATAAAAGGGCTTTAGTGACGATTTCTCCAGGGGGGGCAAATTCTTGGGGGGGAGTGACACTACCACAAGCAGTCAGGAAGACAAGGAAAATACTGGTTAAAAAACCGAGAAAACGGCGCATACAATGATATTTTGAAAAAGAATGGCAGCGGGTTAAGAAAGATTATGACTCAACCAAACGAGCGAGAGAATTTCAGCCAAGCAGAAACGGTGATCCGACTACAAGAGGCGATCGAGCAGTTAAATTCGATCGTTTCCCAACTTAACACGGGAACGGGGACAGTGTTACCTCCCAAAGTTGTCGTTGATAATCTTCTTAACTCAACGCAACAGTTAGCCGCTGCCTTAAAACCAGACGAATTCGCGGAAGTTGAGCAAAGTTTAACCCCAGATTCTCCCATGGAAGCAGTCGAGGGAATCGACGATATTTTACCGGATTTCGATCAGGTGGAGGGGTGGTGGACGGCAATTTTGAACAAAATTCGCCGACTTTTACCGACGGGAATTGGCGAAAAAATTCCCGATTGGTTAATCACTGGCTTGTTAACAGGAAGTTTAGTCACTATCCTCTTAGTCGCCGTCATCAGTTTACCGAAAAATCCCGGGGAAATTGCCGAAAATATGCCCGAAGTTATCCCTAGTCTCCCACCGGCAGCCGGGGAAATTATCGAAACTCCCCCAGAATTAACCGCACCAGAGGCACCGATTCCCGTCCCGATTACCAAAGCCAAACCGCGATTGACTCCCGAACAAAGTTTAGTCGCAGCCATTCAAGAGGAAATTACCGATTTAACTACTCGTTATCCCGCCGGTATTATTTCTACCGTAGAGGCAGATTTTTTGGCTAGTCGTCTAGTAGTTATTTTGGGCGATAATTGGTATAGCCTCGAGGCATCACAACAGGATAAATTGGCTAATTCGGTGTTTCAACGTTGCCAAAGTCTCGATTTTCGCCGCTTGGAAATGAAGGATAACGAGGGAATTCTCCTCGCTAGAAGTCCCGTTATCGGCGATCGAGTGGTGATTGTCAATCGCACTCAACCCAGCACTGGCATCTCCTCCGGTGAGTAGTTGTGAGCGCAGGGGAAGAGAGTTTTCGACCAAGACAGCCGCAAGAATTCTCGCCCACCAGGCCGCTTTTTTCTCTCCCTGGTTAGATATCTATCTGAATATACACAAAAATTAGTGATCCCTGACTTAACAGTGCTATAATTGGCTAGGTAAAATTTTGTAACGATTCTTAATCTTGAACCTACCCGATAGTCAATGCCTCCCCCCGCCCTGGGTGGACGCGACCTTTTTGGTGCCAGAAAAATTGCTCCGATCTAACCCAACTCCCTTAAACCTTTCTAGGGTTTCCCTGAGCGCCAAAATTTTGCCCTAACTACCAAGAGTTAAGAGATTTCAGATTATACCATGAACTCTGTTATTCGTCAACAGCGAGCGCTGATCACCGGAGCCAGTAGCGGCATCGGCAAAGAAACCGCCCTCGCTTTCGCCAAGGCGGGAATTAATCTGGTGTTAATCGGTCGCAATCAGCAAAAATTGGCAGCCGTGGCGGCAATGGCGGCAGATTTAGGCGTATCAGCCCAAGCTTACCTCTTAGATTTGGCAGATATCCCGGAAGTAGCCCCTAGGATCGCTAAAATCGCCCAAGAATCCGGACCGATCGACATCCTGATCAATAATGCCGGCATGGGTTACACAAATCCCTTGGCCGACACACCTTTGTCAGACTGGCAGCGGGTGATCGCTCTCAATTTAACCAGCGTTTATCAGTGCGTGCAAGGGATTTTACCTGCTATGCGTCAACAGGGGGGAGGCATGATCGTTAATGTTTCCTCGATCGCCGCCGATAATTTTTTCCCCGATTGGGGGGCCTATAGTGTCAGCAAAGCTGGATTAGTGGCATTTTCTCGCATTTTGGCGATCGAGGAGCGGGCCAACGCCATTCGCGTCACGATTATCACCCCCGGGGCTGTCAATACTCCCATCTGGGACAGCGATAGCGTTAAAGCAGATTTCGATCGCTCGGCCATGTTGACCCCAGATATCATCGCTCAGGCCATTCTGCAAGCGGTGTTACTGCCCAAACAGGCCGTAGTGGAAACGATGACCATTATGCCCAGTGCGGGGGCATTATAACCCAAAATACTTCTATTTATCAATCAATTCGCCTACAGGCATCCTCATTATGACCATAGCTTCTTCTAACGGTTTAAACGGTAATCTAACCGACGCTATCCAAGCACGCGTGACCACTCGCCCCGATCGCAACACCCACAATGGCAAAACCGCTCAAATTCATCCAACTTCCGACGAAAACAAAGAACAGATGATGGATGCGGTCAGAAATATCCTGATCTCGGTGGGGGAAGATCCCGACAGAGAAGGTTTATTAAAAACCCCCAAACGGGTGGCCGAAGCGATGCAGTTTCTCACCCAGGGCTATCAACAATCCCTAGAAACCCTCGTTAATGGTGCGATCTTCGATGAAGGTCATAATGAGATGGTATTAGTGCGCGATATTGACTTCTTTAGTCTCTGTGAACATCATATGTTACCCTTCATGGGTCGGGCCCACGTTGCCTATATTCCTAACCAAAAGGTGGTCGGATTAAGTAAATTGGCCCGCATTGTGGAAATGTATTCCCGTCGTTTACAGGTGCAAGAGCGCCTCACCCGTCAGATTGCCGAAGCGATTCAAGAAATTCTCGACCCCCAAGGGGTTGCGGTAGTCATGGAAGCAACCCATATGTGTATGGTGATGCGCGGGGTGCAGAAACCGGGATCCTGGACCGTCACCAGTGCCATGTTAGGAGTCTTCCAAGACGAGCAGAAAACCCGCGAGGAGTATCTTAACCTGATCCGTCATAAACCTAATTTCTTCTAGTCAGGGCAATGGGGAAATGGGGAAATGGGGAAATGGGGAAATTTCAACTAAAACCCCAAAACCCCCCGCAACGCGCACGCAGTGACCACCCCAAGACCCCAAAACCCCAACACCCCAACACCCTAAAACCCCAACACCCAAAACCTTATAACTGATCACTGAATTTTTGCAGTCGCTCTAACAAGAGGGCGACTTTTTTTAGGTCCTTATCACCCGGCGCTCGCTCAACGCCGCTAGAGACATCAATGCCATCGGGGTGCAGCCTGGTTAAAGCTTCACCAATATTATCGGGGTTGAGTCCTCCGGCGAGAAACCAGGGCAAGGGGGGCGAAAAACTGGCTAAGGCTTGCCAGTCTAAGGTATGTCCCGTACCGCCGAGCAATCGGGGATGGTAGGCATCTAAAAGTAAAGTATCGACGCTATTAAAGTAAATTGCCGACTTTTCCCAACTTTCTCTGTCTTTGATCCGCAAAGCTTTGATAATTTCCCGGTCGGGTAATAATTGCCGCAACCTTTGGCAATATTCGGGAGATTCCATACCATGTAACTGCACACTTGTCAAGGGGGTTTTAACAATTATTTGCTGAATAATTTCCGGTTGCTCGTCGGCAAAAACCCCAATAAAATCAATTTTGTCGGGTATTGCGGCGATAATAGCGTTAATTTGCTCGCTGTTGACGTAACGAGGCGAACTCGGTACGAGGATAAAACCTAAGGCCGTAGCTCCTAAATTGGCGATCGCTCGTCCCTGGTCTGGTTGGGTAATGCCGCAAATTTTAATTCGCATTTAATCTTATTCGCAAAACGTTACAAAAACTGTTAAGTATTCAAACAAAAAGCAGTTTCGGGTCAAGAGCTTTTTATAATGCCCTGTGATTAACAAAATCTTATCAAGACTGGAGCGCAAATGATCCCTTCCGCCTTACTTTTAGCCACTGCTCAAACCATTCCTTGGAATTTATCCGTCGGGATTACCATGACGTTAGCTAACCTAGTAGCGTTCGTTATCGGTTATTTTGCCATCCAAAATACCGGAGCAGGCCCGGCTTTACCCTTGCCGCAGTTAGCCTCCAAAAAAAGCTTCGGTCTGCCGGAATTATTGGCTACCATGAGTTTTGGCCATATTCTCGGTGCGGGACTGGTTCTCGGTCTTTCTAACGCAGGTATTCTCTAATCAGTAATCAGTAATCAGTAATCAGTGACCGGTAATCCTCAGAGAGAGGAGCCAGTAGTCAGTAGTCAGTAGTCAGGAGAACTAAGTATAAAGATATTTTAGGCAACTTCATCCCTATTTTCCCATTTTTGAACTCTCAAGAGTTAATTATGTCAGAAGTCTAGGTGATTATTCTGGCTGCCCGCGAGAAAATTAAAAAATCAGTTGCTCAAGTTGAAGTTAGAGACTTTGCTGACGAAGAAGAAGCAGTATTGGCTAAATTAACCCATGAAAGTTAGATGGCTGCGGAAAGCAGTATCGAAAATAATTGGTAAATCCGAACGTTGCTAATCGCTTAATTAATCGTAAATATTGCCTCTGTCTCCTTGCCGATTTTAAAAATAACTCGCATTTTGCCAACACGAATTCTGGAGAATCCTTTCAACTCACCTTTAAGTTTTTTGATATCAAGTTCTTCAGGAGGATAAAGGTTTTGAGTTTCAAGGCAGGTTTTGAGAATACCAATTTTAGTCAAAACAGATTTTCGGCTATTGGCATCTAGTTTCTCCAAAAATTTATTGGCTGATCTACTGATCCAGATCTTCACGATTAAACCAGTCTGTAATATCAACGAAGCCGTCGTCTTTGTAATCAACAGGATTAAAGGTTGCTTCTATGTCAGCTTGTTCTATAGCGTTTCTGATTCACAAGAGGTACATTCCCGATCCTGAACAGCTTAATCAGCAAAGGTTTGAGTGTGCCGCACAGATGCGAGAACCGCTATATATCATCAATATAGGGAATCAGCATCTCGAAGAATTTAAACCATTCTTCCCGCATAACTTCGCGGACGCTTTCCTTGATGATAGTTTTGAGCATTAGAGCATCTAAGCTGTTTGCAGGATCTATATATTTTCCTCCAATCTACTCAAGAAAACGGGTTTCTTACAGCAGTTATCTTAATGATCAGGTAGGAAGTTTTCGTTTTGGGGTGTCGGTGGTCGATACCAAATTAGGTTACACTTCATCTTGATGAGCAACACTGTACCGCGAACCGAAGTTAAGTACAGCCAATAGATCGTAAAATTTAAACAGTTATTCTATGGATTTTTAAGGCTTTTTTCTGAGATTGTAAAATTTGGTTAAGCAACTAAGTAAAAGTGAGCGATCGATGCTAGAAAAAACACCAATGACAATGATAGATTTCTTTCGCAAAAGTGAAGGAGTTTGGTTTTCTCAACGTACTGTTCATCGTTTTGACGCGGCGGGAGATGAATCAGGAGAATCTAACTTAATTATCAAGGTTTTAGCCGCAGATAATCCCAAAGTTCTGGAAGTTTGCCGAGAACAAGGGGTAAATCCAGAGTTAATTAGTGGCGGAGCTAGTTTTCAATGGCAGGGCAATTTAAGCGAAAAAGCCCCCGATCCTAACTACGAAGCGATTCTAGTCGATGTTCCCAATCCTGTCAATGCTCGCTATGGCAAATTTCTCCGCAATAAAGGCTATGTGGAAGACATTCCCGTTATCGGGGTCTATCATTTTGCCGAGGATGGAGTATTAACTATAGATACAGAATACGAGCGTAATCAAGGACAGGAGCGCTGCTGGTTTATTACCGATAATTTTCGTGTGCGCGTCAGTACAGTCAAGATTATTAATGGTGTGAATTTAATGACCTATTGTTCCGAGCACCGTTGTGTCGAGTCTTCTTTTTTAGAAGACTTAATCGAGAAAAATCGCCAGCGAGCCATTAATAGTTAAATATTTTCATCAAAGCGAGTTTGAAAACTGCCATACTTAAACCAATATTGTTTTAATTCATGGTGGGGAGTGTGTAAACTCGCTTTCACTTGGTAGAGGAGAATTTTGCGGTGAGTGCCGATCCAAACTCGTTTAAGCGGTTCCACAGAAATCACCGTTCCGCCTAAACTTTTCACACACTGCTCGAAGCGTTCCACCGCAGAATAATCTAAGGTTTCAAAGAGGAAAAAGTTGCCCGAACAAACCAGATGACGGCTCCGGATCCAAGCTTGCATTTTTTGACGGGCGACTGGTGGGAGCATGGTGGTAGATTCTTGGATAGTTTCCATTGGTTTCCGTTCAGTCTGCTGATTAACCGTTCAAATCATCGAAGGAACTTCGGCGGCAAAATTCTGTATTTTGACAAATTTCAAAGCTCCCGCCGTTGATCCCCATACCTGTTCGTGGTTGTCCACATCTAAACCGCGATCAAAACTGACAAAAGTGTTTTCTGTCAGTTCCACATCGCTCACTAAATAGGTTTTTTTGCCGTATTTTTCGATAAAACAACTATTGCCCTCTACCTGGCCACGAAAGAGATTTCCCTGCCGTTGAAAAATCATCGAACAGTGATAACGGCGATCAATTTTGTCTGGTTTTATACTGCGTAAAATTGACAGTTCCCGTCCCGCTCCTGCATAAAACATCGGGTTTTGTAAACTGTAATTTTCGATATAAATATCCTCTCCTCGATCGATAAAACGATGCACCCCTTGCCGATAGGGTCGCCAGAGATCGTAATCGTAAACCTGTTCGGAATAAAACCCAATTCCTCCGAAAAAATCCCAGGGTAAAGGTCGGAAAAATACATGGATATGGGCGTAATTTTTGGCATCTTCAAAAGCTTGTTGCTGATTGCTAAAATCCCCCGCTATCCAGTGAGCTAGAGTTAAAAGTAAATCACTGTCCGCCATGGTTTTTACTGCCCTAAGATACAGATAAATCGCGAATTTCTGAGGAAAAAGAAGCCGTAACTACTCCCGTCCCCTCACTGGTTTTAATCAAAGATACTCGTAGGCGAAAATTAGGAGTAACAAACCAGATTTTTTCTTCAGCAGTGGCTCTTTCATATTCGGTTAAGAGGACAAAAGTGCCGTCTTCTTGAAAGTGATAACGACCGATGGAGGGAATAGTTTCTGCATAACCTTGATCCCGCAATAATCGCCCTGATCGAGGATTATTTTCATCGGGAATTGGGATTAAAATTGTCGTTCCTTCAAAGGTAGATTCATCATCCCAATCCGATTCTCCTTGCCAACTCATGCGAAAGGGATTACTGGCAAAATTTGCATCGATATCATAGGACTTACACAGGTCGATTACCTCCTGATCTTCTTTTTTTAAAGGCACGATATTGATCGTCGATTTGACCTGTTCAAAGTGAGTAAAAGCTAGATGGTGAGCGCTGCGCTGAGATCGCCAACGACCGAGGGAAAGTTTGACAAATTGTCTGATATCCATAGGATAAAGCAGGTTTTAACGATTAATTATCAAGGAATTTTCGTAGAAAAAAGAGCGAATAAGAAGGGGGCATTTCACTATTCGCTCTCGAAAATTTTAGGAGATACTTAAGTGTAATCTTAAGCTATTCTTCTTCTGATTATAACTTATTTTTTTTTCAGTGGAATTATAATTTTTACTAGGATTAACTTAGTCGCAATCAAACCAGTGATTGTTATTAAACAATCAACAAAACAACAGTATTGATCGTGAAAATATTTCGGTAAATTAATCACGATTACTCTGGTTATAGCTAAATATTAAAAAGCTCAATATTTAGCCTTAAAATAATAACTGTTTTTTCGGAGATTTAAAGTCAGCTTTTTGGTATTTAAATTACTCCTTGAGACCGTTTATGAGAGGGAAGAAGGTAGCTGCAAAAGAGGGATTTCGAGCATTTGTACTAAAATTCTTCTAGGCCGTTTAAATCCAGTAAGCCAAGACCCATTTTAACCGCCTATCCTTAGATTAGCCGAATCTCCCCCAATCCCCCCAACCCTCCTTTGCCCCCCCCGAAGTCGGGGGGGTTGTGGGGGGGGTCTTGCCTCTTGCCTCATCTCAACAAGCAGTTTAAATCCAGTACAGCTTATCTGTGAGGCAAAAACCCCCTCAACGAGTAGAGAAGCTATCCCTACTCGTTCACTATCGAGGTTTTTAGGCGATTTCGGTGATACTAACGATCGTACCGCCCGCCCGATGGATACGCTGAATTTGGGGAGTCATGCGATCGCCTGGTACCAGATATTCCGTGGTACTAACCCGGCGAGGACTATCAAATTTCGCCCCTTTAACGACAATTTTGAAAGTCTTCTCGGTTGCGTCTTTGTAGGCACTCAAACGACCACCTTTACTAGGTAAAGTGATGGGACTGGCGCTATTAGTCGCCACTTCCGCACCCAAACGGGCCGCGGAGAAAGCACTATCAACCCCGGCATAACCTTGGTAGAGGGAAAGGGTGCGATTGTAGTTAATATTTTTCTGACCGACTTGGCTTTTCGCCCCTTGGTAATAGGGAACAATATTATCGCCGAATTTGCTTTGATATTCGCTGCTATCGAGATAGGAGTCGATTTCCGCTTCGTAGCCTTGACCGACACAAATCTGGATATGGGCTGAAATTTCTCCCTGGTCCGCCGGGGCCCGACCTAAGAGGTGTTTGAAATTTAACTCGATAAAACGGTAGGGAGCGCAGGACTCAAAGTAACGACGGCGATAAAAATCCGATTTAGCAATCGCACGGACAAATTCCCGCACCGTCAGATTACCATTAGCCAGTTGCGATTCGGCAGTGGTTAGGCGCTCGCTTTCCATCACGTGGGGATTCCCCAAAACCTGCTTGTAAACTGCCCGAATTACTGCGGCCACTTCGTCGGGACTTCTCGACGGTCGCAGCTCCACTGGACTTTCTAAAACTAAACTCATTGAGATTCTCCTAAACAAAAACGATAGCTGACCGGAACTCTAGTTAATCGGGGTGATACTAGCGATAACACCCCCCTCACGGTGGATGCGCTGGTATTCTTGGGATAATTTGTTAAAAGGGACGAAATAAACCTGATTACTGCGGCGGAACTTGGAGACGCGGTTAACTTTGCCCAAGGAACGATAACCGGTCACCTCAATGCGGTAAACCTTGCCTTCTTCCCCGGCACCGGCACCCAAACGCGACCGCGCACCACTAGAGGTATCTTGGAAAGACCAACCATCACCCACAGAACCACCGGAGGGGGGAATAACGGGGAGGGGAATTTCTTGAATAACGTATTTGTTCAGTACGGGAGCTTTACCAGAAATACTGCCCTTCAGGTCGCTGCTGGAGTTACCGCGAGATAGAGCGAAAATATGGGTGAATCCCACCATATTGCGCCCCGGTTCTGTTTTATAGCCTCGACAATAGGGAACGATGTTTTCGCCAAAGGTGTTTTGGTATTCGTCGCTGTCGAGGTAGGAGTCAATTTCTGCCTCGTAGCCTTGGCTATCGAGAATTGTACTGTGGGCGCGCATTTCTTCCAATCCGTCGGGAGCGCGACCGAGGAAATGTTTAAAGTTGAGTTCGATAAAACGATAGCGGGGACAGGTATCGAAGAAACGGGAGCGATAGAGATCGGATTTAGCGATCGCACGGACAAATTCCCGAACGCTTAATTCTCCTATTTTTAATTGGGATTCAGGAACCACTGCCCGTTCGCTTTCCATAACGTAGGCATTGCCCAAAATTTGCCGGTATACGGCTTGAATTAAAGTTTCTTTCTCGGCCGCCGATTGTCCGGGGAGCAATTCTAGCGGGGGAGTTTCTTCGTACCGGGCCACTCCAAGTTGGGAAGCAGGTCCAAAAGTCATAGCAAAACAATCTCCTTAAGGTGGGGTAAAGGATTGCTGCGGGACGACTTCGGGACAAAATGCCTTCTCAGCCTTTCCCGCAGGGTCAATTTGGCGATCGATGCTTAATTTCTCGGGCGAGTCCATCAAGAACGCTCAACAATTGTAGCAAAGGACACGAAAAGAAACCGGTGAAAAGATCGAAAAGATATCGATAAAATTTGGTAAAGATATCGGGAAGATCAATATAGTAAAGAAATCGGAAAGATAACGGAAAGAAATCGGAAAGATTTTTCTCCAACCCTTGCTAGGTAAAGCATAAGTTGGTTATTTAAGTGCAAGAAATAATTAATCTGAAATATAACTTTACAAAATTTTGGTCAAAGAGTCGAGAGGTGTTTTATTATTAAGCTGTATTTCAAAGAATGAACATTTTTTGATAAGTTTAAACTGATGCTGATCTTGATATCGGCAGCTGCTAACGGTTAACCCATCTCTAGCGTTCCATGAGGATTCTTTTAGTTGAAGACGATAGCCGTTTGGCAGCCACCTTAGCGGAAGCCCTCACCGACCAATTTTATGTGGTCGATACGGCTTTAGAGGCAGAATCGGCTTTAGAATACATCAGGGCCAGCGATTACGACCTGTTACTATTAGATGTCATGTTGCCGCAATTAGATGGCATTAGTTTTTGTCAACAATTGCGATCGCGTGGTTATCAGATGCCGATCCTAATGGTGACGGCCCGGGATACAGTTAGCGATAAAATTTCCGGTTTAGATGCGGGAGCCGACGACTATATCGTTAAACCGGTGGATTTAGGGGAATTATTCGCCAGGGTGCGGGCTTTACTCCGTCGCAATGTGGCCTCGCTGCCGCCGATTTTAGAATGGGGTCATTTACGCCTAGATCCCGGGGCCTACGAAGTTAGTTATGCCGGCGTTGCCATCCATCTCACCCCCAAAGAATACTGCATTTTAGAACTGCTGCTGCGCCACGGTTATCGCTTAATCGGTCGCCGCACCATCATCCAGCACGTTTGGCCGATGGAGGAATCCGTGGAAGAAGATACGGTTAAGGTTCACCTGCGCGCACTACGACAAAAGCTAAAAGCGGCAGGAGCGCCCGAAAATTTTATCGAAACTGTCCACGGTGTCGGCTATCGTCTCTGTAAAATCGATTAACCCCGATCCTCACAAACAAAGTCCACTACTCGATCGATTTCCCGGGATGAGCGGATGCGACGACTACCGCTGCCGAGTTCGCCGCCACGACAATTAGCCCACCAACGCTCGCGACTGCCATTAACGATCGCATCAAATTCTCTAATTCTGCCACTATCATAATAACTGCGGCGATCAACGACAAAACGACCGATATTGGGGAGGCGAAATTCTTCGTAAACATTACCTTCCCAACCGCCACCAGAATTACCGTGATGGTCGTCGGTGCGTACCTCAAACTCGCCCCGACAACCATTTCTGACCACAATATTGCCGTTTTGGAAATCCCAATTACCCTCACAGGGAGCAGCGGAGCGAGTGCGGGTTAATCTCACCTGGGCCCATCGAGCATTGACGGGACAGCGAGTAGTGCGACCGCTTTGACTTTCACAATTAACTCTCATGGTTCTGGCCGCTGCTGGCTCGCTCCCTAGGGGATAAATTAGCAACAAACCGAGACTAGATAATAAAATTTGGCGAAACATTGTCTTAATCTCCAAGAAATTCTCTAGTTTATCTTACAGGGGTATCCAGAAAATGAGTAATAGTTGCTTGAGATGCGTTAATCAACAAAAAAGAAGGGTGATTTAACTTCACCCTTCCCCCTATTCGGTAAATTTTCTTGCCATCCTTAGAGAGCGTTACCGCGAGGTAATACTTCTTCAGGGAAGATAAAGTTTTCGTGGGGTTGGTCTTGGGGAGCCATCCAAGCTCTCAGACCTTCGTTAAGCAGAATATTTTTAGTGTAGAAGGTTTCAAATTCCGGGTCTTCCGCCGCTCTCAATTCCTGAGAAACGAAGTCA
>NZ_JBHFLL010000190.1:0-24568 GCF_041928595.1 Microcystis sp. BLCC-F209 | reverse complement strand
TTATTTAGCCACCGTTCATAAAGATAACCATAGTGATTATGGGGTACAATTTTATGACTTTCCGGGTTGTATTAGTGCAGGAGAAACCATCGAAGAAGCGAAAAAAATGGCAACTGAAGCCTTAAAAGGTCATATTTCCTTTATGTTGGCAGATGGGGACGAAATTCCCACCCCTAGCACCCTCGAAACCATTTTAACCGACGCGGATCATCAAGATGCGATCGCTTTTCTACTCATTGAGGTATCAGAAGCTATTTTAAACCATCAGGAATTGTGTGTAAAAAACTAGGTGCAGTCCCTAGCTTGGTTTGAGCGAATAAATATGTTGAAGAAAACCTCTCAATTCTCAGGAAAAGCGAAACCCAACAACCAACACCTAAATCTGTCTGAATCTTTTTGTTGGGTTTCCTTGGGTCAACCCAATCGACGATAATTGCTATGATTACTATAATCCATAGTCGTGGTCTTTTATATGCCAAATTAAAACAAACTAAAAAAGGAAAAATTGACCTACAACAAGCAGCTATAATATTCCGCCAACAGGATAATATGGCAACTGATGAAAAGGTGATGCAACTTTTACGCAAATTAGGGAGGTGACAAATGATAAAAACACCCATTGATTTATACCGTAGAGGTAATGCTACATCTCCCAGAATGGATCATGTTCGTCCTAACAAAGATATTGCTATCTATGAAAATAATGGGCAAATATGGGTAAAAGAAACCCTTGTTGATGGACAAACACCGGGGGGAATTTCGACCTTTTCCGTTCAGGGAATAGGAAACAACTGGTGGAAACTAGATCGGGGAATTTCTATTCCCAGTGAGCTAGAATTAATTAATGATCGAGGTAATCACTGGTTATGGAAACCCTTATTTCCTATGTCAATAGAAACCTATCAACAAGCCTTAAGGGTAATTGGTGAATTTTTTTATCGTGTAAGTTGAGGTAAACTATGAAAACTCTATCATTTAAAGACATCCAATTTATTATCGAAGCTCTCGAATCCCTTCTCAAAAATTATAGTGACCGTATTCAACAAATAGAAGCTCTCGAAAACTATGAAGATGAAATTTCGGACTTAAGTAATGATTCTTTATTTTTACAAGAATTAATTACTGACTTACAAAATCAACAAACACAAGAATTGGCTCTACTTGTGCCTGAATTTGATTTAAAAAAAATGCCTTTACAAACATTAATTAAACAAGGAAAAAACCTGTCAATTGAGGAAAAATTAATCTTATTGGAATCTCTAACTTCATCAATCCGCGAAGAATATAATCTAATGCGAACCTGAAATGAGAAATCAATGATTACTTATTTAGCCACCGTTCATAAAGTCAGTAGTCGTTGTCTTTTATATGCCAAATTAAAACAAACCGAAAAAGCAAAAATTGATCTATAACAAGCAGCTATATTATTCCACCAACAGAATAATATGGCAACTGATGAAAAGGTGATGCAATTTTTGCAGCAATTAGGGCAATAAGTGGGGGGGTGAGTTATCAGTATTTAGTTTTTTCTAGTCTAGTCTGTTAATTGTTCATTAAAAACCTTCGGGAGGGATGTTATTTTATGACCTTAAAACAACTCATACAAGACAAACGAGAGGATATCCTAAAAATTGCCACCAAACATGGTGCTTTTAATGTGCGTGTATTTGGTTCCGTTGCTAGAGGAGAGGAAACCGAAAATAGTGATATTGATTTTTTAATTGATTATGATTTAGCTAAAACGTCCCCTTGGTTTCCCGGTGGATTATTAGTTGATTTAGAGGCTCTCTTAGGGTGTAAAGTGGATGTAGTAACTGAAAAAAGCCTTCATCATCTAATTAAACAGCGAATCTTAAAGGAGGCAATTAAGTTATGAATGAAGATAAAGTTTATCTTGAATATATTTTAGACTGTATTGATAAAATTAAGGACTATTCTCAAGGAGGAAAACAGGAGTTTTTTGCTAATTCAATGATCAGCGATGCTATCATTAGACGCTTACAAACTTTGGCAGAATCAACTCAAAGGCTTTCGGAGGAATTAAAGGCAAATATTCCCAATGTTGACTGGCGTAATATTTCTGGTTTTAGGAATATTTTAGTACATGATTATTTAGGGGGAATTGACCTTAATACAGTTTGGGAGGTGGTAGAAAATTATTTGGATGATTTGAAAGAACAGATTTTAAGGCATCTAGAATCAGTTTCTTAGGTTGGGTTGAGCGAATAAATATGTTAAAGAAAACCTCTTAATTCTCAGGAAAAGCGCAACCCAACACCCAAAATCTAAATCTGTCTGAATCTTTTTTTTGGGTTTCCTTGGGTCTATTGTTGGGTTTCCTTACTTTGATAGCAAGGATTGCATGGCATCTTTCCTATTCTGATCTGACAACGCCAAAAAAATTGATCGCCCTATCCTGCATATTTCCAAAAAAGCAACCGATGAATTAGGTAGAAGCTCAAATCACCCTCACCGAGGAACTACCCATGAAATCCTTTGCCCTTCTCACCACCGTCAGTCTAATCGGCCTCTCCACCCTCGCCACTGTTCGCCCCGTCATCGCCCTAGAGAGCCGACAACCAGCCGAAACCCTGATCGCTCAAACGAACTACAAAGAAGCGATCGCCCACTTTAACCGGGGAATTAACTACATCCAACAGGAAAAATATGATCTCGCCGTCGCTCAATTCACCAGAGCGATCGAACTCGATCCAGACTATACCGAAGCTTACCTCGGTCGGGGCATGATTTACACGATTCGCGAACAATGGCGGCCGGCGTTTCAAGACCTGAACACCGCGATCCGACTAAACCCCCGCGCTGCCTACGCTTACCATTTCCGCGGATACGTCCATCTCGCATTTAACCAGAGACAAAATGCGATCGCCGATCTAACAACGGCCGCCGAATTATTTCGCCAGCAGGGAAACACAGAAATGTACAACAGCGCCATAGAAGCACTACGGCAGATAGGTGCGTAAGTTGCAAGGGAGAGCGATCGCTCTCCCCCTCTAAACTTTTGTGAAAAAAGCAACCTGAAGACTTAAAACTTAATCGCATAATTGGAAAAAAACCAACGATAACATCCTTGCAAGTATCCCTCGACTAAAGAGGAGCCAACCCGATGAAACCAATTACTTTCACCCTATCGGTGCTACTGGCCACCACTGGCCTACTCGTTCAACCAGGAAACTTCCTGATGGAAAACGTTCCACCCATCCTCGCGCAGGAGCAGACCGCTTCTAGAGTCTATCAGAAAGCCAGCCCCGCCGTCGTCACCGTCAAAAATGGCAGCGGCCACGGTAGCGGCTTTCTCGTCAGTCCCGACGGTATCATCATTACCAACGCCCACGTTGTTGCGGACGGACCGCGGGTGGTGACGGTGAAATTTTCCAACGGACAGCAGGCCTCGGCAGACGTGATCGGCTTCGCTAAAAATGGCGTGGATTTAGCCGTCCTGCGGATTTATAACCGCCAAAACCTGCCCTATCTTCCCCTCGCCCGTGCGAACTCCGCCAAAGTCGGCGAAAGCGTTTTCGCCATCGGCACACCCTTAAACGAGGACTATCAAAACACCCTCACCCAGGGCATTATCAGCCGTCTCGACCCCGAAAAAGGCATCGTACAACACAACGCTAATATCAACAAAGGCAATTCCGGCGGGCCGCTTTTGAATTCACGGGGGGAAGTGGTGGGGGTTAACGTCGCAGGCGATATCGGGAGTTACGTTTACGACGGTGCGGGAAACCCGATCGGCCTTACCCAGAGCGGCATTAATTTCGCCGTTTCCCTCGATCGCCTGCAAGCTTTCCTCACCGCAGTTAAAACAGGCGATGTCTCCACCGTCTCAACATTAGGACAGGACGATCGGATACAGTTACTCGCCCTCCCTCTTAACGGTCAGACCGTTCAAGGCAACTTGACCAAAGACCAAAACGAGCAATATTACGGGTTCGAGGGTCGTGCCGGACAGAAAATCGTTCTGGATATGAACAGCAACGAGATCGCTCCCTATCTTGTCCTCTATCGCGTTCTCCAATCTTCCGAGGGGACAAAATACCCACAGGTCGCCCGTAGTGACCAGCGTGTCGATCGCGCCCCCGGGGATTTTAACGCTCGACTTGTAACCGAATTACCCGCCGATGGAGTTTATATCCTAGTGGCTACCTCTCGCGAAGGGGGTGAATCGGGTCGCTACACCCTCAACGCCGCCGCTAACCCTTAAATAATCCCATTTTGACCCTAATCACGATTCTAATCCCTATTTTCTGAGGAACTATCCCTATGAACTCTAGATATATTTCCCACCGTCTCGCTTGCGTCGGCCTCCTCGCCACTGTCCTCCTCGGTGGTATCGCCCCCGGTTTCAGCCAATCGACCACCCCGAATGGCGTCACCTTCTTCTGTAAAGAGGTGTTCGATCGCGCATCGGGAGGAAAAATACCCGCTACCCTCGCTTGGATTCCCCAAAGGAGCGGCAATGTGCGGATTATCGGCTGGAAATCGGAATATTTCTCCAAACGTTCCCCGGTTCGTTGCGAGGAAGTCACGAAAAAATTCCAGGAAGCCTATAATCAAGGGCGTTTTAACTATCTCACCACCGGCCGGGCGAAGGGATACCCGATCATCTGCAGCGTTTCACGATCCGGCGATCCCTGCGATGGTAATAGCCAACTTTTTACCCTTAAACCCCACGACAATCCAGATTTAGTCTTGCAACAACTCATGGACATCCTAGAGGGGAAAACCTCGGATATGCTCCTCCAGAATTCCGGAGATAAAACCTATATCTCGATTAGGGAGTTTTTCGCCAAAGCTCCACTCGCCGATCGCGACGCACCCTGTGGTACGAGATCTGCTGGCCCGCAAAATAATTGCGTTCCCACCCGCTAGAATTTTCGCTGTTTTACCCCGAATTTCCCCATAATAACCATGTTGAAACCCTTTCCCCTACTCCTAAGCCTCCTACTTCTGCCCGTCGTACCGGTTAAAGCGCTATCCCCTTTCTCTGCTCCGGCGATCGTGGCGGAAGACAGCCCAAACGCGCAGATCGAGCGATCGATCCGTCAAGTCACCGTTAAGATTACTAGCGAGACAAATCGGGGATCGGGAATCATTATCGGGAAAAAAGGCAGTATATACCTCGTTTTGACCAACGCTCACGTTACCCGCGGCGCGACCACCCTACAGATCCAAACCCACGACGGCCAAACCCGCACAGCCTCGATCGCGCCGAATTCCCTTTTAAAAGATAAGGATCTGGCCCTCGTGGAGTTTAGCGATACCAGGGATTATCCGATCGCTAAAATTCGCGCCATTTCCCCGGATGCGGAACTAGATATCACTGTAACCGGTTATTCCGCAGAAACGGGGCAGTACACCACCGATAACGGGAAAATTGAACAAACAAGCGATCGACCCCTCCGGGAGGGCTACAGCGTCGGTTATAGTGGCGATATCGTGCAGGGAATGAGTGGCGGTGGTATCTTTTTCGAGGATGAGTTAATCGGCATTAACGGGCGATCGGCCCATCCGATTCTCTCTAACTACATCTACGAGGACGGTACAAAACCCACAGACGCGGAAATCCAACAGATGAGAGCGGTTAACTGGGGCATTTCCATCAATACCCTATTAACCTACATCCGGCCCGAAATCCTCACCGCGTACCAATTACCCTTACCGAAAAGCTCACCGGGCATCGAAAACCCCACCTATACTGGCTATATCGCCCAATTAGAAACAAAAGCGAAGGGTTTCACCGTCCGGATCGATAGTAGCAGTAAAGCCAATGGAAGTGGCGTAATTATCGCCCGCGAAGGAAAAACCTACACTGTCCTGACTGCGGATCATGTCCTCTGTGAGAAAATCTCCGAGGAGAAAACCTGTGCCGATTACACCTATACCCTCACCACCAGCGACGGCAAAACCCTTCCCCTCGACCGAAAAACCATTATTCGACAGGAAGGGGTCGATCTGGCCATTTTTACCTTCGAGAGTAACGAGAATTATCCGGTCGCAGAAATCGCCAACTATAGCCCCAATCGGGAGAGTCCCGTTTTTGTAGCGGGATTTCCCAAAATCGGCGATAAACGAGCGGGATGGCTCTTTAGCGGCGGTGCGGTGAAAAGTCAGGAGGAAGGACTTCTCGCCACGCGACAGAGTGATTTTACGATTACCCAAAGTGGGGCATCGATCAGGGTTAGTTCCCTGAGCGGCGGTTACGATATGGTCTATACCAGTATTACCTTCGGCGGTATGAGCGGCGGTCCAGTCTTAAACGCTGCAGGACAGGTGATCGGTATTCACGGGCGCTCCGAGGGGGTTAAGGGTAAAATTCAGCTAGGTTTTAGCTTAGGGATTCCCATTAATAGTTTTATCGGTTTACAGGAAAGATTTCGAGTTAAATTATCTTCTTTCGTTACCGCTCAACCCCAGTTAACAGCACAACAACAGCAGGAGATTGATCGCACTCTTGTCAGTGTAGAAGTACCGGAAACCAACGCCTCCGCAGACATCTGGATCGAGCGGGGAAATCAACTCTGGCGCTTGAAAAAAGACGAGCGGGCCCTGCAAGCCTTCGATCGGGCGATACAATTAAACAATCCCGAATATACCTATTTAGCTTGGTACGGTAAGGCAAGGGTTTACGGGCGCAAATACAAAGCTCGAGAAGCACTCGAAGCCCTCGATCAAGTCCTCGCTACTCTACCCGCTCGCGAGAAAGGTTCGGAATTTCATGGGGAAATTTTAAATTATCAGGGTGTATTTTATGAGCAGATGAATCAATCCGAAAAAGCGATCGATAGTTTTGAACAAGCGATCAAAATCTCTCCCCAGAATCCCAACTATTACAATAGTCTATCGTCGGCACTACAAAACGTAAAACGGTACGATCGAGCCTTAGCAGCGATTAACCGCGCCATAGAAATCGCTCCTCGCTCCAGTTGGTATAGCAATCGCGGGAATACATACAAGGACATAAAAAAATGGGATCTCGCTTTAGCCGATTATAATCAAGCTCTGACGTTGAATCCGAATAACTCTAGGGCTTATATAGCTCGCGCCGATGTGTACGAAGAGCGGAAAGAATGGGATTTAGCCCTGGCTGATTATAACCGAGCCATCGAGATCGATGCTAATTTCGCGGCAGCCTACATAAGCCGGGGAAGTTTTTACACGGATCGAAAACAATGGGATTTAGCTCTAGCGGATTTTAACAAAGCAATTACCATCGATCCTAATGATCCTAAATCTTATGGAATGAGAGGTATTTTTTATATTTTTCAAAGTGAAGAGGAGTTAGCGATCGCCGATCTCACAAAAGAGATCGAAATTAATCCTTATTCCGTTGTCGCCTATTCAATGCGCGGTTTCGCTTACGAAAAATGGCAAAAATGGGATTTAGCTCTGGCGGATTATCAGAAAGGAATCGAACTCGATCCGAATTCCGGCCTGGGTTACGAGACTCGCGGGCGATTCTATACGGAGCGGCAAGAATGGGACCTAGCCCTAGCGGATTTTAATAAAGCGCTCGAACTCGATCCGAATTCCGGCAACGGTTACCAGTTGCGGGGAAATCTTTACATTAACCAGAAAAAGTGGGATCTCGCTCTCGCCGATTTTAACAAGGCGATCGAACTCGGTTATTTTAGTAGTTATGTCAATCGAGGAAATGTTTATTTTCAACAACAAAAGTGGGAGCTCGCCCTCGCTGATTTTAACAAGGCGATCGAACTCTCGCCATACCCCGAATTCGCTTACGGAGCTAGAGCAATTCTATACTGGGATCGAAAAGAATGGGATCTGGCCCTCACCGATTTAAGCCAAGCGATCCGAATTAATCCTTATTTCGAGTTAGCCTATCGCTATCGGGGAGATATTTATCGCGATCAAAATCAATTCGATCTCGCCCTCGCCGATTATAACAAGGCGATCAAGCTTAATAGTAACGATGCAGAACTGTATTACAACCGTGGGGAAATTTACCGACAACAGCAAAAATCGGATATCGCCTTAGCTGATTACAGTCGGGCGATCGAACTCGATCCGAAATACTGGTCGGCTTATTTACAACGTTATATTATTTATGAGCAACAAAAGAAATGGGATTTAGCGATTGCAGATATCACGAAAGTTATCGAGATCAAGCAATTTCCCGGTGCCTACTTCGTCCGCGGATCCAAGTACCTAGAATGGCAAGAATGGGATTTAGCTCTAGCGGATTTTAATAAGGCGATCGAGCTTAAGCCGGACAATGCTTCATTTTACTCTACGCGAGGAATCCTTTACTATCAAACTCAAAAATGGGATTTAGCTCTAGCGGATTTTAATCGGGCGATCGCTCTCGATCCCAATCGCAAGGACTCTTATAGTTTCCGGGGAGACATTTACAAAAGAGAGAAACGCTATAGCGAGGCATTACAAGACTATCAAAAACTTCTTGAACTGGACGAAAAAAATCTAATTGCGATTACCAATATTGGCTTAATTCATTACGAACAAGGCGATCTAAACTTGGCTAGTAGCCAATTTCAAAAAAGTCTCGAAATTAACCCCCAATCTGCCGAAAATCAACTGGCTCTCGCTGTTACTCTCTACCGTCAAGGCGATACGGGGAAAGCGATCAAACTCGCGAAAAGTGCGCTTAAAATCGACCCTGAATTTGCTCAGGTTGAAACCCTGCAAAAAAATCTCTGGGGTGATAAAATCATCGCCGATGCTCGAAAACTGTTCTCGCAACTGTAGTAGTTTTCTAGCTTGGGTTGAGCGAATAAATATGTTAAAGAAAACCTCTCAATTCTTAAGGAAAAGCGAAACCCAACACCCAACACCTAAATCCGTCTGAATCTTTTTGTTGGGTTTCCTTGGGTCTATGGTTGGGTTGACGTAAGGAAACCCAACCTTGTATGATGATTAGCGGCTAATTGATCGGCAATAAGAGACTCCCCCGCTCTTTGAAGGCTTGAAATAGCCAAGTCTTGAAGTCTTTGTCAAAAATTAGCTTATTTTTTCGATAAATTACTGCATTTTTAACATCCATTCTACCGCCCGTTCATAGAGTTCTAAATTACCGGTTTTTATCAAGGCATTAGCGGCTTTTTGCAAATAGTTAAGGCTCACTACTCGACTACTAGGATTTTTATCATCGTAGGTGGCAAGCGCCAAATTATAATAAGCTTCGCCATAATTTGGCTGATGAGTAATTGCTAATTGATAATCGGTGATCGCTGCCCTTTTATCGCCCATTTTTTCCTTAACTAAACCTCGATTATAGTAAGCTTCAGCATAGTTAGACTGGAGAGCAATAGCCATATTTAAATCCTCCAAAGCTCCGGCATTATCTCCCAAATCAAAGCGAATCACTCCCCGGTTATTATAGGCGATCGGATTATTGGAATTCAAGCTAATTGCCTTATCTAAATCCTCTAAAGCACCTTCCTTATCCCCAGTTTGTCGTCGAATAATACCACGATTATTATAGGCGATCGGATTGGCCGATATTCTCGGTGTTACTTGTACATTATCGGGAATAGTAGCGGTATCCGTGCGTGCATTTCCCCGATTACTATACGCTGTCACATCGATAGGATTAATGCTCAAAGATTGCAGGTAATCTGCAATCGCTCCTTGGTCATCTCCCACGTCAGCGCTACTATTACCACGACTATAGAAAATTCTCGCATCACGGACTTTTTGTAGGAATACATTATAATCCTCGATCGCTCCCTGTTTGTCCCCTTTTTCAAAACGCGCATTGGCCCGTTTATGATACCCTTCTGGATCGTTAGGATAGGCAACTATATAAGTAGTATAATCTCTTTCGGCCGCAGCAAAATTTTTCAGAGCAAAATAAGCATCTCCCCGCGCTTGAGCATGACAAGAGACGTTATAATTAGGACGAAAATCCGTTTCTCTGGAGTCATAAAAATAATTTTTGTCGGCAGATTCTCGGATATTTTCGCTACAGACAGAGCGAGAAGTAAAACTAGGTGTATTGATACGATCATCTTGGGCTAAGGCAATATTATAATTATCTACTGCCTCCTGATAACGCCCCAATTTATACAGCACTAATCCCCGATGATAGTGAGCGGCTGCATCATGACGATTTCGTGCCACTGCCGCAGTAAAATCCTCTAAAGCTCCTGCGTATTCTTGATATTTATTGGCCCGCATTAACCCCCGATATACATAAGCTTTTGCGTCTTGGGGTTGCAGATAAATTGCTTGGTTATAATCTTGAATTGCCCCTTGATTATTGTTGAGTCTTAGGTGAGCATAACCCCGTTTAAGAAATGCTCTAGCATGGGGAAGTTTATCGTAGTTGGGATTAATACGAATGACAAGTGCTAAATCTTTGATGGCTCCATTATAATACTCGATCGCTGTTTGATACCCTTGGGGGGAATTAGAAGATAAGTTGGCTAATTCTACTTCCTCGTCAGCGATTTCAATTTGTACTCTAGCACGGTTTTGATAACTGCTAGGAGCATTCTTGGCTAAAAATAAGTTAGGTGAGCATTTTAAGACGATTTTGTAATCCTTAAAAGCTTCTCTTTTGCCGCCTATCTTTTCTAATGCTATGGCCCGATTATAATAGCCTTCAATTAGATCGGGTTGGTATGAAATAGCCAGGTCATAATCTTTGATGGCCGCCGCATAATTGCCTAAGTGAGAGTAAAGGTTTCCTCGATGATAATAGCCGCGATAATTTTCAGTTTCATAACCGATGAAACGCTGGTAATAATCTAAAGCCAAGGATTGATGACCGAGCAAAGAGGCAATAACTGCTAGGTTAAAGTAAACTTCGCTTTTATTGGGATTATATTTAAAGGCTTGCTGAAAATCTGATCGAGCAGCTTCTAATAATTTTAGCTGACGCTGCTCCTTGGCCATGGCTAAATTTAACACACCTCTTTGATAATAGGCTTGGGCTAGTAACTCTCGATCTTTGAATCCGGGAGCATTATAATTACTATACCAAATGTATTGACTGAAATCATCGATCGCACCTTTTTGATCGTTGATTTTTTCTCGCGCCATTCCCCGTTGAAGATAAAGTCTAATCGTACTAGGATCACTAGGATAGACTCGCAGAGTGGCCGAATAATTAGCAATTTCTCTTTTCAGAGCATTAGTATCAACTTCTTCCCTAGAAATGACAGGACATTGCAGGTTTTCTACTGCTTTAACCGAGCTAACTTCTAAACCAAATAATTCCCAAAACAACAGGGGAGACAATAAAAATATTTTTTTCAAAAGCTTGACATTTAAACTATTTTGTGCTAGAGGAGTGGCCATGGCTTGATCTGTTGGGGTTTTAGGGATTAAGGATTGTTGTGGCATGATGATTAAAAAAATTTGTAGTAAACTCAAATCTGAATTGCATCACTATCCGATCATATTTAATAAAATACCTCAAAGGGGGTTAGATAGTCAAGACACTTTCGGGGCTGATTGTTAATTGACTCCACAACTTTTGCGACTTCCTGCCGTTGGCTATCCTAGACTGGTTATGGCAAATTATTAGTTTTAATGAGCTTAAAAACTTAGATAGTATAGAATTGTACAAAGTAAAAATATTTTTTATTAAAATTGCTTTTTAAATTCTGATAAATTTTACTTGGCAAAGCTTGATGCGATTATTTTATATCAATATATCATCGCTCTAGAAGAGCCAGATTTTTGTGGCATGATCATAAAAAAATTGACAGTAAATATATGGCGTTTCTCACAAATATGAAGTATAATCTAACTTGATGTTGACGATCGAAGACCAGCGACTAAGATAACTGCTATATTTTCGGCAATTGTCAGTAATTACCATTAAAACCCCCTTTGATCTGGTTAGTTTTGAGACTCTTTGGTCTCAAACAGCCAAACTAACTCGATAAAATAAAAATTAACGGCAGTAAGGAGAGAAAAGTTATGGCTGAATCAAAAAACTGGGATTTTCAGAGATTTTGGCAAACTCTCGACTATTTTGATAGTATTCCCCTCTGGAGTTGTCTGCAAAAGCTGCTCGGTTTCGGGGAAGATAAAAAAATTCAGCTAACAAATGAGCAAGGCATGAAGACTATTTTAGTCATTGGTGGTGAAAATGCGATCGTTAGAAAGGTAATCGCTCAACTACAGCAGCAAAACTATCAAATTCGCGCTTTAGTCGATAATATTGATGATGCTCGTCAATTATTCGGCGAAAATGTCGATTTATTCGCTCTGCAAACCCCGCAATTATTCACGGGGATTGATGAGATTATCTACTGTCAAGGGGAGAATAACCGCCATAGTTTAGCTAATTTACTCGATTTACTGAAAAATACCGGAATAACCGCCGAAAAAACCCTCTTTGACTTTAGCAATCCCAGCAGTGATATAAAAGAAATCTGGGGTGCGGTGGATGATGTGGTAATGGGAGGAGTGAGCGAGAGTCAGATAACCCTAACTGGAGGACGCGCTCTCTTTTCTGGTATCGTTAGAACCGAAAATAACGGTGGTTTTGCCTCAGTTCGTACCAGAAACCTGAATCCTCCCCTAAATTTATCTAACTACGAGGGAATAGAATTACAGGTACAAGGGGACGGAAAACGCTATAAATTAATTCTGCGCTGTGAAGGACGTTGGGATGGCATCGGTTACTGTTATTCTTTTGATACACTTGATCGCACCCAGCAAACGATTTCTATTCCCTTTCGCGATTTAATCCCGGTGGTGCGCGCCAAAACGATGAGAGAGGCAGCACCCTTTGATAGCAGTAGCGTCTATGCTTTGCAGTTAATGCAGAGTAAATTCGAGTACGATGGGGCCTTAAATCCCCGTTTCTCTCCGGGGTTATTTGCTTTAGAAATTGTCACAATTAAAGCCTACGGTGGCAAAAACCGCTTAATTATCGTTAAAGAAGGAGAAATCGCCGAAAAAAGCCTTTTAGATGCCAGTGGTTATCCCTACGAAGCGATCGATTCTGCTCAGATTTTCGCTAAACTTAATTAATTTAAATAAGCTTGGCTCTCAAGTTAAACTACAGAACATAGGGTTAAGATCATGACTATCGGGAGCATAATTAAGGAGGTATGTTCATGAGTGAACAGAATCCCTACGAACAACTTGGGGTTACTGAAGAATCCTCTTTTGAAGAAATTCAAGAGGCCAAACAAAGACTGGTGCAACAGTATCAGAATGATAGCAAAATTGTCGAATTGATCGAGGCGGCCTACGATTCTGTCCTCATGGATCGACTGCGGATGCGACAGGAGGGTAGAATTAAAGTACCCGATCGCATTCGTTTTCCCGAACGTCTGACGATTCCGGTGGAAAGTAAACCAGTTACTAGCAGTAAATCTCCTAACTGGTGGAAAAGCTCAATCGATACACCTTCTGCACAGGATATCGGCGTACCAGCAGTGATTTACGCTTGTTTAGGAGCAATAACGCTGTTAGTTCCCGATCCCAGTGGCTCCCTCTTACCGCTGCTCTTAGCTTTTGGCGTTTTCGTTAATATCTATTTTTTCAACCGCAAAGAAAAACGTTTTGGCCGCGCCTTACTGTTCACTCTCGCTGGTTTAGTGCTAGGAGTCGCTCTGGGAGCGGGATTAGCCAGTTTAGCGGCCAAGGCTGATTTGAATATTTTTGGCGATCGCCAAATTTATGCGCTCGTCACTTTTCTGATCTTTTGGGTGATTAGTAGTTTTTTCCGTTAACCAATCGCTCGTAGGGATCCTAAGATCACGTCCACTGCCTCCCCAAGGTTATTGACGATATAATCAGGCTCGTAGCTCTCTAAACGGGAACGGCTGCGAATCCCCGATAATACGCCAATAACCTTAATATTTTGGCTCTTAGCGGCGGCAATATCCGCTTCCGTATCCCCCACCATCCAAGTATCGGCAGCCGCCGGCAGTTCCTTAGCGGCCTTAGCCATAAGCAGGGTTTTGTCGCGCACGTCGTTGGTTTTGGTGTAATTGTTATTTAGACAATAACGACGATTAGCGGCGAAAAAACGACCGATATCGTGGCGATTAAAGGCATGATCTAGCTCGGATACCCGCCGCATCGTCATCACGACTAAATCGATCTTTAACTCTTGGATTTTCTGGAGAGTTTCCAAAGAACCAACCACCAGGCGATCGTGGACAAGATAGGGTAAAGTATGAACAGTTTGACGACGAAGATGAGCAAATTTACGCGCCTGATCTTCATCTAATCCTGACATTTCCCCGATACGCTTCTCAGAAACCTGATCCCGTTTTAACTGCCAGAATTCCGCTTTCGATAATTCCCCGATAATTTGACCTTTATAGGCGGTTTTCTGTAAACAGTCTTGATAAACTTGGTAATATCGCTCCGATACGTCCATTATCGGGCCGTCAAAGTCGCTAATTAGTCTCAACATCGTTCTAATACTTCTCGCTTTATTAATTTTTATATACAAGTTACCCTAGAGTCTTGACAATGACAAGGGTTTTGTCGGGAAAAAGATTAGGGATGAGGGAAGTGGGGTGTGGAAAGTGGGGTGTGGGGTGTGGGGGGAAGTGGGGAAGTGGGGAGGTGGGGAAGTGGGGAAGTGGGGAAGTGGGGAGGTGGGGAAGTGGGGAAGTGGGGAAATTTCAACTAAAACCCTAAAACCCTAAAACCCCAACCCCTAAAACCCTAAAACTCTAAAACCCCAACCCCCAATCCCTCACTGATTACTGATTACTGATTACTGATTACTGATGCTTCCCCTTCCCTAGTCTGGACGGTTAGCTTAAAATAAATGTAAGGATATGTAAACTTTCGTAACTATCTCGCCAATTGGCTAACCAATGATCCCAACAACTTCTTTATTCGCACCCGTTGACGATGATCTCCGTCTTTTGACCGATAACTTAAAAAACCTCGTCGGCGCTCGTCATCCCATTTTAGCGGCGGCGGCAGAACATTTGTTCGAGGCTGGCGGTAAACGCGTTCGACCGGCGATCGTGTTGCTGGTATCTCGCGCTACCATGTTAGACCGGGATATCACTCCCCGTCATCGTCGGTTAGCGGAAATCACCGAGATGATCCACACTGCCAGTCTTGTCCATGATGATGTGGTAGATGAGGCAGAATTGCGGCGCGGTGTTCCCACCGTTAACAGTTTATTTGACAATCGCGTGGCGGTTTTAGCGGGGGATTTTCTTTTCGCTCAATCCTCTTGGTATCTAGCTAATTTAGATAATTTAGAAGTGGTAAAATTGCTCTCGGAAGTGATTCGCGATTTTGCTGAAGGGGAAATTCAACAGGGAATTAATCGCTTTGATACCAGTATCTCCTTAGAAGCTTATCTAGAAAAAAGTTACTACAAAACTGCTTCTTTAATTGCCAACAGTGCCAAAGCCGCTGGGGTATTAAGCGAGCAATCGGCCGAAGTTAATCATCATTTATATAATTATGGTCGTGATTTAGGATTAGCTTTTCAAATCGTCGATGATATTCTTGATTTTACCTCCCCCACGGAAGTCTTAGGAAAACCCTCTGGCTCCGATTTGATCAGTGGTAATATCACCGCTCCCGCTCTCTTTGCCATGGAGGAAAATCCCTATATAGAAGTGTTAATCGAACGGGAATTTAGTCAGGAAGGAGACCTAGAAAAAGCTCTTGATTTTATTCACTCTAGCCAAGGGATTCCTCGCTCAAAAGAGTTAGCCAATCAATACGGTCAAAGTGCCTTAAAACACCTTGACTGTTTAGCTTCTTCTCCCTCAAAAGATGTGTTAATCGAGCTAGTAGATTACGTTTTGAGCCGAATTTATTAGGGAATAATAGTTCTCGCCGTCGCAATAGTCCAAGCATCGACTAATAATAAAAATAGGGTGAGAGTAAAAAGAATTCCATACATCCAAGGCTGAGAAAGGGGGCGAATATCAGTCATATCCAAGTTAGTTTTTTCCTCGATTATTTTGACCATGCGATTAAATCCCACTACTCGCATCGGCAATAAATAGGCTTTTTCCGAGGAGCGATCAAGGAAATAATAAACTAAACCACCCTGTCCCGTACTGCGACATTTAAGTTCTTTTATATCTGTCCAATTTAACCACCAACCAGAGCGAAGAAAAGCGGGAAACCATTGGGGATAGGTAACTTGTATCCCTGTTTCTGATAAAATCACTCTTTCACTTAAAGCTCCGTATAAAGCGATTAATCCTAAGCTAATCCCTACCCAGAGAAGATGGGGATTAACGGGGGAATTAGTGACTTTTGCTAAAAAGGGTAAGGGGATAGTTAACGCTATGTATAAACTTAATAAAGTTACCCTAATTATTGGTGATATCCGAAAAGTTATTGTCTCGTTCATTTGATAACCTTAATCAGTAAACAGTAAACGGGTGCATCTCAATTTTGGACAAATATCTATCTATTACATTTTGGCCGCACGCGGTCATTGGTGTCAACTTAAGCAAGAAGCTCAATTATCAAGATTAGCTGATTATCCAAGAGAAAAAAAGTAAAAAATGGTAAAATAAAGCGGAGAGGTCAGAGGTGAGTCAGGGAAAACGCACTCTAAGCAACGACCGAAAAAAGAGAGGAATCCGGACTTACGCTCTCAATGTCAGTCCCCCGCCTTGGCAATTCCTCAAATGGTAGAAGAATTAACTCAATACTTAATACCCACTTTATTTGCTTCCTTAAAATATCTCCAGGGAAATCATGAGAAATTAATGAGAAATAGGCTTTTAAATCTACCAGTAATGGTCGCTTTAGTATTAAAACAATTCCGAATTTGGGTCAAGCAAACCCTTAATCCCTGACTTTAAATTGACAACGAAGTCAGGGAACTTTTGCAGATGATAATTTAGGAGTTACAGTTTTCAGTTTAAGGCTGCACCTATTCCTAATACTTCTAAACTCAGTAACCCTAAAACCGTTTCTAGGTTGTGCTTGTTAAAGGTATCTTTCTTATACTACACTTGTAACACCAATCCGTTTAGTATTGGGGAGAAAAAAATTACCCAGACAGGGAAGACCACTTCCCTGGTGTTGCGGGGGGAGATGGCCAGAAAGATTCGAGAATTTATACTAAAATCTAAGATAAGTAGTCGTGCAAAATTAATTTCCCAGTCGAGACAGGAGACAGGAGACGGGATCAGATTTGAGTTTTTAGTTCACTGTTTACTGATCACAGCAAAAAGCTGACGGAGTAACTGCTGACGGTTTGGATGTGTAATTAATTTTGCTTAGGTACTTAGCCGGTATAATATCGTCTCAGGGATCAAAACGGAAGCTTAGAATAGAGAAAATATGTGGACTTTTATTGATTTATTTGCCGGTATAGGAGGATTTAGAATCGCCCTAGAGAATCTCGGTTGTCAATGCGTTTTTTCTTCGGAAATCGATCCTCACTCCCAAAAGGTTTACTTAGCTAACTATGGTCATTTACCCGATAATCAAGACATCAGAAAATTAGAGGTAAAAACTGTCCCCGATCATGATATACTGTGCGGCGGGTTTCCCTGTCAAGCGTTTAGTATCGCTGGCAGAAAACACGGTTTTGAAGATGCACGCGGAACCTTATTTTTTGAAGTTGCCCGGATCCTACACGAAAAGAAACCGAAAGCTTTTATCTTAGAAAATGTCCAGGGTTTAGTTCACCACGATCGAGGGAAAACTTTAAAAACTATTTTAGATATACTAGAAAAGGATCTGCATTATTTTGTCCCTAGTCCCCAGATTTTAAATGCCAGATATTTTGGGGTTCCTCAAAACCGTCCCCGAATTTTTATCGTCGGTTTTCGAGAAGATTTAAATATTTACCATTTTTCCTATCCTCAACCAACCCATCAAGAAACTTGTCTCAAAGATATCCTAGAAGAAAAGGAAGTCAGCGTTAAATATTATCTCTCTAATCAGTATTTAGAAACTTTGTTTAAACACAGGGCCAGACACCAAAATAAAGGTAATGGGTTCGGTTATGAGATTATTTCTCCCGATGGTATCGCTAATGCTATTGTGGTGGGAGGTATGGGAAAAGAAAGAAATTTAGTTATCGATCAAAGACTGACTAATTTTACTCCGGTTACTCGCATTAAGGGAGAGGTAAATAAATTATTCGTCCGCAGAATGACCCCTAGAGAATGGGCAAGATTACAGGGATTTCCCGATAGTTTTCAGATTGTTGTTAGCGATGTCCAAGCTTATAAACAGTTCGGCAATTCTGTGGCCATTCCCGTGGTAAAAGCGGTGGCAAAAGAGGTGATTAAAGCTTTAGATTTATCCAGAGATTCTCAAGAAAATATTAGGGTTAAGGATTTACAGGGGAGACAATTAGAGTTATTGTCAATCTGAGGAACAATAACAATTTTTTCTAGGGGTTTGGCTATATCAAGAATAGTTATTATTCGCTCAATATGATCGCTGTTTATGCTCGACTCTAACTGGATTAACAGTGGATTTGTTGCCTAATTAATTTTCGAGAGTTCAAAAATGGGAAAAATAGAACGTAGGTTGGGTTGAAGCATGAAACCTAACACCCGCTCATGTTACGCTACCCCTAACCCATCCTACAAATAATTGTGCCTCCCTACTTACTCATTAAATATCCGTTCCTTAACAAGAGCTTGATTTTTTTCCTAACAATGAGAGATTACCTAACGCATTCTACCTAAAATTTTCTTGATAAATAGGCTATAAGCAATGTTTTTTCTAGCACCAAAATAGGATTCTGACTAGACGCGGTTTTTCCTTAGAGGTAACAATAAAAGAGCAGCAGAGGTGATGGTTTCGCCAGTTTTGCTGGTTAAAGGTATCTTTCTTATACTACACTTGTAACACCAATAGGTTTAGTATTCGGGAGAAAAAATTATGCGGACAATCACACGCACCACCACTACCGATATGGAAGTCACCAGCATTCGTCTGGAAAGAGTCCTTAAGGACAAGCTGAAAGAGATTTCCGGCAATCAAGGTTATCAAGCACTCATTCGCGATGTCCTATGGAATTTCGTTCAGCAGAAATCAGGAGATTATCGACCTCAGTTTTGTGCCACCGATATAAGGGCAGTATTTAACGCTACAGCTAGAAAAAATGAGATTTGCGCTCTCACAGGCAAGTTAATCCCCGCTAATGAAACAATATTGTTAGGTTTGACCATCCATGGCGATTTAGTTCCGTTGAGTATGGATAGTTATCCCAATTAAATTAAAATAAGTTTGACTAGGGTGGGGCAGAATCTAGTATAGTTAGTCCTCACCCAAGGGAGATGGGAAGTGGGAATTATAAATTATGAATTATGAATTGAGAGGTGGGAATTATAAATTATAAATTATGAATTATGAATTGAGAGGTGGGAATTATAAATTATGAATTATGAATTGAGAGGTGGAAATTATAAATTATAAATTATGAATTATGAATTGAGAGGTGGGGAGTTTTTTGCTGTGAACACTGAACTGATAACTGATAACTGATAACTGATAACTGATGACTGAAGCGATTTTACGAGTGGTTTTAATTAATCCGCAAATTCCGCCAAATACGGGGAATATTGCCCGTACTTGCGCCGCAACGAGGACAGAATTGCATTTAGTTGGTCCCTTGGGTTTTGAAATTAGCGATCGCTATCTGAAGCGGGCCGGCTTAGATTATTGGCCCTATGTAAAACTTATGTACCACTTGACAATAGATGACTTTTGTGCATATCAACAAAAGAGCGGCGGAAGGGCGATCGGGTTTAGCGTGCGCGGCAGCAGTAGTTATGTGGAATACAGCTATCAAAGCGGAGATTGGCTACTTTTTGGCAGTGAAACCGACGGTATTCCGGCAGATTTATTAAATCAATGTGATGATACAGTTTATATTCCCATGGCGGAACCGGGGGTGAGAAGTTTAAATCTTTCCGTTAGTGTGGCGATCGGATTATTCGAGGCCAGACGACAATTGGGATTTATTCGTTAGCGGGACATTTTGCTATATAAACAGAGCCAATAGACTGAATTGACCCAAAAATTAGAAAATTGCTTTTATTTAGCTGATTTTTGCCCGGAGCAGCAAAATAGTGATCGCCGTCAATTTTGTCCGTAATAACAGCAAGAAATTATGTGGATTATCCTAGCGCAAATTAATTTTTGCTCCTTTCTAATCCCATAATTTATTGAAAATAAAAAGGCAAGATTAGTCTCATGAATATCTTCGACCTTTCTCCTAATACTTTTCGCAAGTTACAGCTTTTTAATCGGCAAAAATCCACCTCTGGCTTAACTCAAGTCGAGATGTTAGTTACCCTAATTTTATTAGCAATTCTCTTAACCATTGCCCTTTCTGTTTATCATCGTTTAATGGCTTGGATTCGCTTAAATCTCGCCACCTTTGAAATATCACAACAGTGGAAAAATACCCGTTATCAAGCCACAGGAGGAGGTTCTCACCCCCTATCTTTGTGTATGACAGCAAGTGAACCCGAACAGATTAAAGTCGCCAAAGTACAAGGAGGCCGCTGTGAAAATGTCACCGATTGGATCCCGATCACTCGCGGCGTTAGCATCGATACTAATAATTCTACCCTACGCCGAGTTAGTGGACCGGCGGGTAATAAAGGCAAAATTTATCGCGCTAGTTGGGCCGATACAAAGGGGGGTTTAGGGGGTTCTTGGGGACAGTTAGGCAGAATTACTTTAGTTGCTTCTGGTACACCCGACAAACGCTGTTTATTTTTATTTCGTGTTGATGGTAGTTGGGATATTCGCCAAGATAATAGATGTGTGCGTTAAAGGGGAAAAAGTTATCGATATGATATCGAGAGAGCCACGCTCAAAAATCTAGAATCCTGACTGATAGCCCTGACGGAGGGAAACTTAGCAGGTTTTCAGTCCGTCTGGGAGTACACTAGAAAATACTCACTTATTCGATCGAGCCGTTCATGATTATTTCCGTCGTAGCACTGAAGGGAGGGGTCGGGAAAACCACCACATCGATTCATCTGGCCGCCTATTTTCAAGAAAAAGCGCCCACCCTATTGATTGATGCGGATAAAAATCGTTCGGCTCTCCACTGGTCCCGGGAAGATACCCTTCCTTTTATGGTAGCGTCCCAAGCTGGAGCGACGGGACTGGTGAAACAATACACTCATATTATCGTCGATACCCAGGCCCGACCAGAGCCAGACGAGTTAAAAGATTTGGCCCAGGGCAGCGATTTATTAATTTTACCCACCACTCCCAATCATCTCGATATCGATGTCACCATTAAAGCGGTAGAATTGCTGTCCACGATGACCGATAATTATCGAGTTCTTTTAACCCAAGTGGATTCACGGACAAAAACAGGACGGGAAGCGCGGAAAGCTCTAGAAGAAGCAAAATTACCGCTATTTAAGCGAGAAATTCCCCGTTTAGTGGCTTTTGAACGAGCGGCCGAAAAGGGAGTCATCGTCAAAGATTATCCCGACCCCCGGTCGAATTTCGGTTGGCTTTGTTACCAAGCGGTCGGTAAAGAAATTTTTGCCCTCATGACATAAATTGTTAAAAAAGTTAACATTAATATTTGTGTCATTTTTCCCCGAAAAGATACTTAATCTGCATGGGGACTTTTTGTAATCTTCCGTTAAGCGTTCACTCCTAAATCCGTAAAGTCTGAGACAATCAAAAAAGTCTGACTGTAGGAGAACCCTCTATGAAATTGGCCTATTGGATGTATGCGGGTCCCGCTCATATTGGCACTTTAAGGATCGCCAGTTCCTTTAAAAATGTTCATGCTATCATGCACGCTCCTCTGGGAGACGATTATTTTAACGTCATGCGCTCGATGCTGGAAAGGGAGCGTAATTTTACCCCCGTCACTGCTAGTATTGTCGATCGTAATGTTTTAGCCCGGGGTTCCCAAGAAAAAGTCGTCGATAATATTGTTCGCAAAGATCGCGAAGAAAGTCCCGATTTAATCGTTTTAACCCCCACCTGTACCTCCAGCATTCTCCAAGAGGACTTACAAAACTTTGTCGAAAGAGCGCGACAGGATGCCGAGGGGGATGTGCTGCTGGCCGATGTTAACCACTATCGCTATAATGAACTACAAGCGGCCGATAAAACCCTCTATCAAATTATCAAATATTACCTCGATAAAGCCCAGAGAAGAGGGGAAATTATCTCGGAGAAAACCCCCAAACCTTCGGTTAATATTATCGGTATTACCACCCTCGGTTTCCATAACCAACATGATCGCACGGAATTAAAGCGGTTAATGGCAGATTTGGACATTGAAGTTAACGAAATTATTCCCGAAGCTGCCTCGGTGGAAAACTTAAAGAATCTGCCCCGCGCTTGGTTTAATCTGGTTCCCTATCGAGAAGTGGGATTAATGACAGCCAAATATCTCGAAAGTGAATTCGCCATGCCCTACGTTGATATTACCCCCATGGGAGTGGTGGAAACAGCCCGCTGTATTCGCCAAATTCAAGAGGTAATTAATAACCAAGGTGCGGCAGTAGATTACGAAGATTTTATCAATGAACAAACTCTGCATATCTCCCAAGCTGCTTGGTTTTCTCGTTCCATTGACTGTCAGAATTTAACGGGGAAAAAAGCGGTGGTTTTTGGTGATAATACCCACGCAGCCGCTATGACAAAAATTCTCGCCAGGGAGATGGGAATTCATGTGGTTTTAGCGGGTACTTATTGTAAGTATGACGCGGATTGGTTCCGGGAACAAGTGAGTGAATATTGCGATGAAGTGTTAATTAGCGATGATAATGGCGCGATAGGAGATGCTATTGCTCGATTAGAACCAGCGGCGATATTTGGTACTCAAATGGAACGTCATGTTGGCAAACGTTTAGATATTCCCTGTGGAGTAATTGCCGCACCTATTCATATCCAAAATTTCCCCCTCGGTTATAAACCTTTCTTGGGTTACGAAGGCACTAATCAGATCGCCGATTTGGTCTATAATTCCTTTACTTTGGGTATGGAAGATCACCTATTAGAGATATTCGGTGGTCATGATACCAAAGAGGTAATTACTAAGGGTATTTCGGCAGATTCTGACCTAAATTGGAATAAGGAAGCTACGACAGAATTACAGAAAATACCCGGTTTTGTGCGCGGAAAAGTCAAACGAAATACCGAAAAATTCGCCCGGGAGCGAGGGATTGGTGAAATAACTTTAGAGGTAATGTATGCCGCTAAAGAATCTGTAGGAGCTTAATTATTTTTGGGGCTGAAAGTTAACAGCATTCAGCCCTATTTTTTTAGTTATTTGCTTAATCCCTTAAGTATTCTTTCCTCTACTTCTTTTCCCTGAATTAACACTCCAAATCCTCCTAAACCAGTGGGATTTATTAATTGATGTAAGGCATCTCGGCGCTGAAATATAGTTAATATATCGATTTTTCCTTGGCAAAGTTGATTTAATCTATCCCCTAATCCTAAAGCCATTAAAAATAATCCTTGCTGAGTAAAACCGAGATTTTTTAAGCCTAATTTCTCCCCTTGACGTTGTAAAGCAGTAAAATCCACATGAGTGGTAATATCTTGTTCTCCCACCCACAAATAAGGATGATCATGACGCTGATGTTGTCGATAACATTGTAGGGTTCCTTGACTTCTTTGGGGATGATAATATTTTTCGGCAGTGTAACCGTAATCTATGGTTAAGATATAACCTCGATCGAGTTTCCGATTAACCGTTTCTAACCAGTCCAAAGCTAATAAGTTTACCTCGGTTTGATAACCCTCCGGATAAAGTGGGGAGGGAATATTTATCCCCACTAAATCAAAATAATCTTTGATTCTATCGGTGGATAAATCTGCGATAATCTCCTGAAAAGGTTCCCCCAATCCTAGATAAATTTCTCGCAATTCTCCTGACTCAATCACAACTCGATGGACAGGAAAAGCATCGATTAACTCATTACTAAACACACAACCCACAAGGGAATTATCGTCTAAATTCGGCCAACTTTGCCAAGATACCGGGGAATATCCCGCTAAAGTTGCCTGTTGTCTTTGCCTGAGTTTCTGAGATTGTTCGATAATTATGTAACTGAGATTTTGATAAAAATCAGCATAGCTATGACTTAAATAATCAAGGATATCCTTGGCTAAAATTCCCGAACCTGCTCCCACTTCCACTAAAGTAAATCCTCGCGAATTGCCCAAAAATTCCGCCATCTCGACAAATTGCTCTGCCAACAATTCACCAAAATCTGCCCCTAGGGACGAGGAAGTAAAAAAATCTCCTTTTGAGCCAATTTCTACTTTTCCAGAAGTGTAATAGCCATAATCGGGGTGATAGAGAGCTAAATCCATCCAGCGCTCGAAGCTAATTCGACCCGCCGCTGATTGTTTAATTTCCTCTAGGATGATTGCTTCTAAATTCATCTTGATCAGGGAATTATGAATTAGGAATTATGAAATGGGAAGTGGGAATTAGGAAGTGGGAATTAGGAAGGGTGCATCTAACATTTGCAAAAATACCGACAATCGGCAATTATCAGTGACTCTTAAATTATTACAGACGTATCAGCAGCTGCGTGTAAGCATCCCACCGAAAAACTAATGCGCGGGGGGTTTGGGGGCGGCGCCACGCCCCCAACGGGGGGTTTGGGGGGTAGAACCC
>NZ_JBHFLL010000019.1:0-12171 GCF_041928595.1 Microcystis sp. BLCC-F209 | reverse complement strand
GCTATTTACAGAGTTTTATGTGTCAACATATCAGCTATGTACACTGGTTTAGGAAAATTGTCTATTCAATCTGAAAAATGGCGTTCTGGGGTTGTCATGTTCTTAAATGTAAAGTTTTGTTACGAGATTCAACATTTCTGGTGTGTGGCAGATTAAAAAGTGATTATCGTTATTCAAAAGATATTGTTTATAATAATTTTACCTTTCCAGAAAATATCACCGACAAACAAAAACAAACCGTTGAAACTTGCGCTCAAGCTGTGCTAGATACTAGGGTAAAATATCCTGATAGTAGCCTTGCGGATTTATACGATCCTTTAACCATGCCTCCCGACTTGCTCAAAGCTCACCAAAAACTTGACAAAGCCGTTGATTTGTGTTATCGTCCCCAACCTTTCACCAGTGAATTAAACCGTATTGAATACCTCTTTGAACTCTATGAAAAATTAACCGCTCCCCTACTCCCTACCAGCAAACAAAAACCCCCGAAAAGAAAAAATCCTCAATAACCGAAAATGCTTGCTTGTATGCCTTTCGCTTGTGCCAAAGCTTTGCCTTGACAGACAATATTTAAGGAGCTGCCTTAAACTATTCTTCAGGTAGAACCTGGGAACGAGATGATGAGATAATCGTTATTAGGGTTTTATACAATTCCAAGGATATGACAAAGCTATTAGAAGCGGCGATCGCTCAAGTCAAACAACTCCCCGAATCAGAGCAAAATAAGATTGCCGCAATGCTCATCAAGCAACTTGAATCCAGATCCCCAGAGTATGATTTTTGGGACGAGTTTGACCAAATCTTAGAAGAGTGCCAGATGAATACAGGAATTTCCGATCTGTCCTATCAGCACGATCATTACATTCACGGGCTACCCAAGCGATACAGTGAACAGTTAACAGTGAACAGTAGAAAAAACTGATTGATATAGTGCTATTCAGAGTAATTAGGTAAGCTGTTCAGCATTCAAATAACGTACAATAGAATGAAATTCTAGAAGGTTATGAGTATGGTTCTAGTATCCAACGGGCAATCAGCCATTATTCGTACAGAGCGTGGATTGACAATCGCCGGTACGCGAATTACCCTTTATGATGTTATGGATTACCTAAAGGCTCAGTATCCCCCCAAGCTGATTCGTGAAAAACTTGGTCTTAATGATAGACAGATTGATTCAGCCCTAGCATACATTGAGACCCATTGTACTGAGGTTGAAGCCGAGTATCAAGAATGCTTGCAGACAGCGACAGAAATTCGTCAATACTGGGAAGAGCGAAATCGTGAGCGATTTGCCAAGATTGCGGCGATGCCCCCTAAGCCTGGTCAAGAAACCATTCGTGCGAAGCTTCAAGAGTGGAAAGCACGCATTGAATCTCAATCATGAACTTCCTGATTGACGACAACTTAACGGGCGATGTTGTTTTATTCTGGGGAACCCTCTCAGCAGAAGGATGGCTTGATCTTTTGCCCATCCGCTTCTTCACCTTTCAGGATGTTGGATTGCCGATGGATAGTAGTGATCGGGTTGTTTGGCAATTTGCTCAAAACACTCAGATGATTTTAATTACAGCAAATCGAAATATGAAAGGAATTGATTCGCTGGAACAAACCATACGTGAAGAAAATACACCCGCTTCCCTGCCAATTCTGACAATTGGAAACCCTGATCGCTTTGATGAAAGTAGCTATCGGCAAAGATGTGCTACCCGCTTGATTGAGATTTTATTTGATCTAGAAAACTATATGGGAGTCGGTCGAATTTTCATCCCATAAGACTGTTGTTGAAAAGCATTCTTCAGGTAGAACCTGGTAACGATAACGAGATGATGAGATAATCGTTATTAGGGTTTTATACAATTCCAAAGATATGACAAAGCTATTAGAAGAGGCGATCGCTCAAGTCAAACAACTCCCCGAATCAGAGCAAAATAAGATTGCCGCAATGCTCATAAAGCAGCCTGAATCCAGATCCCCAGGGTATGATTTTTGGGACGAGTTTGACCAAATCTTAGAAGAGTGCCAGATGAATACAGGAATTTCCGATCTGTCCTATCAGCACGATCATTACATTCACGGACTACCCAAGCGAGAAGTGGAATAGTGACAAAGGTTTTTGTTGATACGGCAGCCTGGATTGCCTTAATTAATGTTGATGATGTTTTTCATGAACAAGCCAAGCGTGTTAAGGCGAATCTTCAACAACAGAAATGTCAGCTTATAACAACAGATTTTGTTTTATTGGAAGTGGCTGATGCTCTGCTTTCGCCGAAAATTCGCTCTCAAACAATTAGATTTATTAATCACCTCAACAATCTAATTGGTTTACAGATTATACCGCTCAATAAATCTCTTTTCGATTAGGGTTGGAAACTTTATAGTCAGCGTCTTGATAAAGATTGGGGGCTAACTGATTGTATTAGCTTTGTCATTATGCAGCAAGAAGTAATTACATTAGCCTTTACATCAGATCGGCATTTTGAACAAGCAGGGTTCACTCGACTGCTAAATCCTTCATACAGTGAACAGTTATCAGTGGAAAAAACTGATATGGCGCTATTGAGAGGAATGATCTAAATTGAAGTTGAATTTTCTAATTCTAATGAAGTATTGGGAAATATAGAATGACCTCCTCTTCCTCTTGTGCCAATTGGCATATAATATCTCTAAATCGATGATTTAAAATTTAAGGTTGAAAAAATTTATGTCCCAAGTTATCAGTACCCGACTCCCCGATCGCACAGCGGAACGACTTAAACAGTTGGCCCGCCGATTAGGAAAAACCCCTAGTGAAACCAGCGCAATTTTAATTGAGGAATCCCTCAGAGAAAGCGAGTTCCCCTATATTGAATTTCGCCAGTCTCCTTTGGGGCGACAACCCTACCTCAAAAACTCCAGTTTGGCTCTCTGGGAAGTAATTCAAATTGCTCAAAGCTACGCGCTAGATGAACAAAAAACGGCGGCACATTTTCATCGACCCCTCGAATGGGTCCGCTCTGCTTTGCTCTATGCTGAAGCTTATCAGTCAGAAGTTCAAAAGGCGATCACCGAGGCTCAAGCCCTCAATGAAACGACACTCAAACGGCTCTTACCCCAATTAGAAACAATTACGGTTTATCCTGATTCCCTGTGAGTGAGTGGGGAATAGCTAAAATGCTATCTTTTTTATTAGATGAACATATTTCTCCGACGGTTGCCGAACAAATTAGTCTTAAACGTCCAGAAATCCTGATTTTTCCTTTAATCACTTGGCAAGAAGGTCGATATTTGGCTGATTCGGATGAAATCGTTTTAAAAGCCGCAACCGAAGCCCAGTTAACCCTAGTAACATACGACCAGAACACTATTCCCCCGCTTTTGTGCGAATGGGGAGAAGCTCAAAAAAGTCATAGTGGCGTTATTTTTATCGATTATCAGTCCATTCCTCCTAGCAATTTTGGTCTTTTAATTCGTTCACTTTTAGCTTTATGGGATCTACAAGGCAAACAGGATTGGACAAACCGACTTGTTTATTTAAAGCCAAAAATTTGATTCATTTAACAAGTATCTTATAAAATTACAAAGATATGACAAAAATCTGAAATAATTTTATATTTAGCAATTCATCAACAAGCTTTTGCCGATATTTTTGAAGATCCTATTGGTCAAGTTTTATTAGATAACAAACGATTCAAATTATTAGTTTTTGACAAAATTGAGGAGGTTATTTTAAGATGGATAGTTTAGAAAAAATGAGACAAATTATTATTGAATCTCTCCGTTATTATGCAAACTTGCGCTATGCTACCGGTGAGGTAAACCGACTCCTAATTAGGGTTTGCTGAATATTACTGGAAGCCTTGCTAGAAAACGGTTTAGGGACTTTTTTAGTCAAATAGGTACTTTTTTAGTCAAAAAAGTGCAAGAGACAAACGTTGAGAAACCGATCCGAGGGACTCAAAACCCCTGCACTTTCGCTCTTCGATCTCGAAGGGGTCTGCTTCCAGACGTGCGAGGTGATTCTGTTATTCTGACTTCCCCTCCCGACGACCGGCTCCTGACTGGAAAATAGAGGCTGAAATAACGCAAATTCGTCAATCAGAATATTTTCATGTTTGGCGGTGCCAAGTTTGGCATCAGGACTGACTCCTTACTCCTAACCCAATGTTCGACAAAGATAAGCAAAAATTATTGATTAATGCCAAAAACTTGAGAATATTTAAATTAACATTCCGCAATATTTACAAATTCTTAAAAATTAATTGAGAAATATTTTTATTTAACAACGATGTTACAATGGTTACAGCGATTTTACTGAATTTCATAATGGGTTTTTCTGTGCTTTTTTGGACAGCAACGCTTGAAACCCTTACCACAGCTAGAAGGTAATCCTAATTAAGACAGGTAAATGAGTCAATTTCACCCACAACGATGATCTTTTTTTTTGTGTAGTTTTGTTGCAAAAAAAAAGTTTTTTTGACAAAAAGCACAAAGTATGAATGATGAATTATGAAGTGGGGTAGTGAAGTAGTGGGGAAGTGGAGCATTTGGCTGAAATTTCCCTAAACCCCTAAACCCCTAAATCCCCATCACCCTATCCCCTACCTCCTGCCTTCTGCCTCCTGATTACTGACTCCTGATTACTGATTGGGTGTCACCTTATCAATAACCTTGAGAGTCCCGTCATCCTTAACAGTCCAGACATCGTAACTACCGACCACATCGCCATTTTCATCGATATCCACATTACCACTGGCCCCCTGATAGTTAATATCTTCGCCTTTGCGAATCATTTCTAGGGCTTGACAAGCATCGGTTACTTCCGTCCCCGGACCATTAGCCACCTCACGAATCTTGCTTTGAATCCCTTCACCGGTGTTAGATTTAGCCGCCTCGGCCGCTAACATCAATAAAATCGCCGCGTCCCAAGTATGGGGAACAAAAGCAGTGACATCCTTGCCGGTTTTTTCTTTCCAGAGAGTAGTAAAAGCGCTTAAAGCTTGACCGTCGGCCCCGGGGACAGTGCCTAGGGCGCCGGCAATAATTGACTTACCATCGGTTCCTTTCCCCACCTGTTTGGTGAAATCTTCCGAATAAACCCCATCGGTGAGGAGGACGGTAACTCCTTTGGTCAATCCCTGTTTGTAGGCCGCTTGTAGTAATAAACTACCCGTTTCAGCGTAAAGGACTGCCGCTACAGCATCCGGTTGGTTAGCGAAGGCAGCCGCCGCTTCACTATCGAGAGTGGCAGCTTTCGGGTCATAACGGACAGGATTTTGCTTATTAGTGATAGTGCCGCCTAATTTATCGAAAGCACCGACGAATTCCCGTTCAAATCCGACTCCGTAATCGTTATTGATCACGACGGTGGCCACATTTTGAAAACCCTTTTTCTTAGCTAGGACCGCTAAAGCTTGAGCTTGGTAGGTGTCCGGGGGAGCCGTCCGCGCCCAAAAACCTTGAAAATCGCCTTTTTTCGCCCTGTCAGTAAATACGGGACTGGTGCTACCCGGAGAGACTAACATAACTTTATTTCTCACCGCCACATCGACGGCTGCTCCCGAGACGCTACTGGCAAAGGAACCGATCACACCAGCTACTTTATCCACCTCCGCTAGTTTCGTCATCGCCGAAGCACCGGCAGCGGGATCGGTTTGGTCATCTTCTTTCACCAGGGTGACGGGTTTGCCATTGACTCCACCACAGGCATTGATAGTCTCTACCGCTAGGGCGGCTGCTTCGGGCATATTTTGACCAATAGCGGCTAAATCTCCAGTAATGGGCAGTAAAGCCCCTAATTTTAAACCTTGATCACTGTTATCTGGGGTTTGGGCATTATTACAAGCGGTTAAAAAATTAGCTAAGAGGCTGATGCTCAGGGTTAGGGCTAGGGGCGATCGAATACATCTCTGCATGGCGGTAAAATCAAGGATGAGTCAAGGTTGGAAGGCTGAAAAGCCCGGACTGGGAAAATTCTAATCGATGTTAGCATTCTCTTCAAATCAAACAGGTTTCCATCTTAATTTAGATATTGACGGAAAAAACGGCTAATTTGTTCGATTTATGCCCTAGGAATTATGAATTATGAATTATGAATTATGAATTATGGTTCTTCGGTTTGTCTTATGCAACGTATAGGGTTATAAGGGATGAAACTCTTATAGAGAAAGACATTTGGCGATTTTTGTTAATTGTTTTCGATCTAGAGCGAACTAATCAATTAAATCTCTTGCCAGATAAGAATTTAGTCGATTTATGCCACCCGATCGAACCAGACCAAGTAACGAAGAACCCTGAAAACTCGCATCTGATAACTGGTAACTGATAACTGGTAACTGATGGCTGAAAACCCCACTTAGGAAGCCTTGGCTAAAACGGTGTTCTGGTTTAAAAACTGAATCGCGGTTTGGTATTGACTATCTTTTTCGGTGCCGATTTCCTCATAGGTGATTGGTTCCTGTGCCACCACTTGATCTGGCATAATTCCCAACTTATGAATATCATGATGGCCGGGAGTTTCATATTTAGCCACGGTAATCGCTAATCCTGCCCCATCGGGTAACTCGAATAGGGACTGAATTAATCCCTTACCAAAAGTCTTTTCTCCCACTAAAACCCCTCGTTGATTGTCCTGTAATGCTCCAGCTAAAATCTCGCTGGCGCTGGCGGTTCCCTGATTGACTAAAACGACTAAAGGCGAGTCGGTTAAAGCATTGCCAGCAGCGGCAAAACTATCGGCAATTCCCTCACGATTAACTGTATAAACAATCGTTCCCTGATTAATCCACATCCGAGCGATTTCTATACCCGCTTGCAGTAAACCACCAGGGTTATTTCTTAGATCCAAAATATAACCCTTGGCTCCTTGTTTTTGTAGGTTCGTCACTGCTTCCGAGACTTCTTTAGCAGCGTTAGCACTAAATTGATTTAAGCGCACATAACCGATGGGCAAGGAACTAGAATTTTTATCTAAAACCGCTACCACTGGACTTAAAGAAATGCGTTGACGGGTTAAAGATAGGGTTTTTGGTTGACTTTTTTGATAGGGAAGAATCACTAAGGAAACTTCTGTTCCGGGGGTGCCGCGCATTTTGGCCGCCGCCGCATCGAGGGTTAAAGTAGTGGTATCGATGCCATCAATAAACAAAATGCGATCGTGGCTAGTCAAACCAGCGGCCTCGGCAGGAGAACCGGCAAGAGGGGCAACCACTTCTAAGTAACCATTGTCGGGATTGATATTAATTTGCAGTCCTACCCCCGATAATTCCCCCGTGGTGCTAATTTGTAGGTTATGGTATTGATCCGGTCGCAGGAGACGGGTAAAGGGTTCATCGAGAGTGGCTAACATCTGTTCGATCGCATTATAGGCCGCCGTCCGATCGTTGAGGGGTTTTTTGATGAATTGTTCCCGCACCTGCCACCAGTTTTGATGATTAAAGGTGTCATCATAATAGGATTGGTTGACTAATCGCCAAGATTGCAGTAGTAATTTTTGTTCTTCGCTAAAGGCGGCTGCTGTGGGTGTCCATGCCATCCAAGTCAGACAAAACCAAAATCCCACCAATAATCCCGCCCACAACGATTTTTTTCTCATCTTGCTTCTCTTATAAATCCAGTGCTGATCTGCTGATTATTTTCAGTATAGTCTTTTCTCTGAAATCGATTCGGCTCTCCCAGGTTTGGTGGATAAAATGTATTCTAAGATACAGTCTTCTGGGCGAATTAGTGGAACGAACCACAGAGACACAGAGGACAGAGAGATCGATCGTTCTTATATAAAAAAGAGGGTAGTTAACCATAACTACCCCAAAAAATTCTACTAGATCGGTGCCATTAAGCGATCGCTTAATTGTTCAGCTACTAGACAGCCACAACTTTTTTGCTGACTTGGGTTAATTGCCCTTTAGCATATTTGGCTGCGTAGTCATCGAGGGACATTTGTTTGATTTTGCTGGCGTTACCGGCGGTACCAAATTGTTGATAGCGATCAGCACAAACTTTCTGCATATACGTGATCGAGGGTTTCAGGAAGAAACGGGGATCAAACTCTTTCGGGTTGCTGAATAGTGCTTCACGAACTGCGGCGGTAATTGCTAAACGGCAATCGGTGTCGATATTGATTTTCCGCACACCACTCTTGATGCCTTTTTGGATTTCTTCCACGGGAACACCGTAGGTTTCAGGGATAGCGCCACCGAATTGGTTGATTAATTCGAGGAGATCTTCGGGAACCGAGGAAGAACCGTGCATGACCAAGTGAGTATTGGGTAAGCGGTTATGAATTTCTTCAATGCGGCTAATAGCGAGAATTTCGCCGGTGGGTTTCCGGGTAAATTTGTAAGCGCCGTGGCTAGTACCAATGGCTACTGCTAAAGCATCTACTTGGGTTCTTTCGACGAAATCCACCGCTTCATCGGGATCGGTTAACAGCATCGAGTGATCTAATTCTCCCTCAAAACCGTGGCCATCTTCCGCTTCTCCTTTACCGGTTTCTAAGGAACCTAAACAACCGAGTTCCCCTTCCACACTAGCACCGATCGAGTGAGCAACTTTTACTACTTCAGCAGTAACGTTAACGTTGTACTCGTAGGTGGCGGGAGTTTTGGCATCCGCTTCTAAGGAACCATCCATCATGACGCTGGTGAAACCGTTACGGATCGCCGAATAGCAGGTGGCGGGTTCGTTACCGTGATCTTGGTGCATCACGATGGGGATATGAGGATAGGTTTCCACCGCGGCGGTGATCAGGTGACGCAGGAAGTTTTCCCCTGCATATTTGCGCGCACCGCGAGAAGCTTGTAGAATAACGGGGCTGTCGGTGGCTGCCGCCGCTTGCATGATCGCTTGGATCTGCTCCATATTATTTACGTTAAAAGCGGGGATGCCATATCCGTTCTCAGCCGCGTGATCCAACAATAACCGCATGGGGACGAGTGCCATATCCTTTACTCCTTAATCTATTTCTTGTTTTTTGTCTCTTTAAATTCAAGAAAGTTAATTCTCTTACCTGTTAATCTTAAGATAGTTTTTACACTTTGACGATCCCCAAAAAAAATTTTTCTAGGTTTCGTCCTAAGATGACCACAATCTCCGTTGCGCTGGTCCCTTAAGTAGTTCGTGTGTATCAAATAGCAGCCGGGGAATCGGCAATTTTTCCGGGCAGCGAGGTAAACAATCGCCGCATTCAGTACAATTATTCGCTTTGCGTCCGGGGAACCAATGACCGGCATTTTCCAGCATTCGATAGCGATACTGGCCAAAATCGGTCATTTCGTAAGCTACTGCCAGATTCCGTAGTCTCAATACTTCGGGGATATTAATATTTTCAGGACAGGGTAAACATTGATAACATTGGCTACATAAATCTGTAGCCAATTTATCGGTTAAATGTGCTTCTAAACGCTTAAAAACGGCAATTTCTGCCGCATCTAGGGGCTGATCTCCTTCACATACGTTAATAATTGCCTCTAATTCCTCCGGTATCGCTGCCCCGACGCTGAGGGTAGTAATGCGCGGATCGCTCAATAAAAAGCGATAATTTAGCTCTAGGGGTGAAAAAGGGGCGCATAATTCCTCTAGCTTCTTGGGAGGTCTGTGGAGACCACCTCCCTTATCAGCAGGGGAAATAATAAACACACCCATGTCCTTTGCTTGGGCTAAAGCGATCGCTGGTTGCTGTCTTTGCCAAAAAAAATAGTAATGGATATTGACAAAAGCGAAGAAATCTGTATTGATCGTCTCCAGAATAATTTCTAGGGGTGCATGGGTAGAAAAGCCAATATGACCGATTTTTCCAGCTTCTTGGGCCATAAAAACGGCTTTCATGCAGCCTTGCGGGTCTTTAATCCAGTTTAAATGCTCGCGGGTGTTAATACCGTGAATTGCTAGACAATCGAGGTAATTTAATTGTAATCGTTCTAGGGATTCGCCGATCGCTTTTTCCATAGTCTGGCGATCAGCAGTGGGGACCAATTTCGTGGTCAGATAAACCCGCTCCCGCACCCCTTGACGCTGCAGGTAGCGACCGAGAAAAACTTCACTATTACCGTAGCCTCTGGCCGTTTCTAGGTGATTAATCCCCAATTCTAGGGCGCGATCGATTGTTGCGGTAAACACCGACTCTGAGGACAAACAGCGCATTGTCCCCAGGGAAAACAGCGAAAATTGCCAATTAGTACGGCCAAATCGTCGATAACGCATTGATTCAGTTATCAGTTATCAGTTACCAGTTATCAGTTAGAAGGTATTGGGGAAATGGGGAAATGGGGTGATGGGGAAGTGGGGTGATGGGGAAGTGGGGTGATGGGGAAGTGGGGTCATGGGGAAATGGGGTGATGGGGAAATGGGGTGATGGGGAAGTGGGGTGATGGGGAAATGGGGTGATGGGGAAGTGGGGTGATGGGGAGAATAAATAAAAATAATCTCCTGCCTCCTGTCTCCTGTCTCCTGAATCCTGTCTCCTGAATCCTGTCTCCTATCTCCCTCCTATCTCCTGAATTTTCACTGCTCACTAAAATCACCGCGACGTTGGATCAGGTCTGAGGGGCTAAGATTGGAGACGAAATTGCGAAAAGCTTGACGTTCCTCTTCATCCGCATCACGATCAACAGGAATAGAAGCGGAAGCGATCACTTCTTCCATTACCCAGATGGGACTGTTGGTACGCAGGGCAATAGCGATCGCATCACTGGGACGACAATCGATTTCTTTTTTGACTTCGCCGCGCTGGAGACAGAGAACAGCATAAAAAGTATTATCTTGGAGAGAATGGATGATAATCTTTTCTAAATCCATGTCCCAAGCTTTAAAAATATTAGCGATCAAATCGTGGGTGAGAGGACGAGGGGGTTTTTGTTGTTCGAGGACGGTGATAATGGCCTTAGCCTGATCTTGTCCGATGTAGATAGGTAGGGCGCGACGCTCGGAACCATCCTTCAGCAGTACAATGGGACTGCGAGTGATAGCGTCTAGGGCAATTCCAGCGACTTTCATTTCGATCATGACTAATGGCTTCTCCAAGATAGAGATTCAGCTAGGGAAGGAGTGGGAAAGCAACCTGAGTAATATAGTGCTTAGTTACACTCACAGTATGCCCTAAGATGGCAGAGATTAGCCTCATCTTTAACGAAAAAAATACATCACCTGCCCTCAGTAGATAGGAGTCAGGAGTCAGGAGTCAGGATACCCCGATCCAATCTTGCTGCTTTTTGCTCCCCACTCCCCGCTCCCCAATTCATAATTCATAATTCATAATTCATAATTCCCTCTACCCACTTCCCCATCTCCCCACTCCCCAACTAAATTGCTTAATTTGTGCTACGATAATAGTTTTGGGATAAATTTAAATAGGAGCAGACCGTCTGTATGTCTCGTTATAGAGGACCGCGCTTGCGCGTTGTGCGTCGTTTAGGGGAATTACCGGGCCTAACCCGTAAAAATGCCCGTCGTGCCTATGCACCAGGGCAACATGGCCAGGCCCGCAAAAAACGTTCAGAATATGCTATTCGTCTAGAAGAAAAACAAAAACTGCGTTTTAACTACGGTGTCAGCGAGAAACAATTAGTTCGCTATGTCCGCAAAGCTCGCCGGGCTACCGGTTCCACCGGTCAAGTGCTGCTGCAACTCTTAGAAATGCGTCTGGATAATACCGTTTTCCGTCTCGGTATGGCTGGGACAATTCCGGGGGCGCGACAATTAGTCAATCACGGTCACGTCACCGTTAACGGTAGAGTTGTGGATATTGCCAGTTATCAGTGCCGTCCGGGTGATGTGATTGGAGTTAGAAATCAAGAGCGTTCCCAGGATCTCGTCAAAAGAAATATGGAATACCCCGGTTTAGCCAACCTGCCGAGTCATTTGGAATTTGACAAAAACACCCTTGTGGGCAAAGTGAATGGCGTTGTGGAAAGAGAATGGATTGCCCTCTCGATTAATGAACTGTTAGTAGTGGAATACTACTCTCGGAAAGTCTAGGAAAAAACCCTTTTCCAGACACCTTGAGGACGCAATTGGCAGCGTCCTTATTTTATTGGTTAAATTTAGTATTTTTGAGGGTATATCTGGACTTCCCCGTTGACAAAAAGCCATAAGCTGTGCTGTAGAAGGGATTAAGAGAATTTACGCCGCCCCGTTACTGGGTACAAATCAGGGAAACTCCCAATAAATCTAACGCTTTTTGTTGCAGTTGGGTCGGTC